>JBPCSK010000257.1:0-3137 GCA_051007275.1 Gaiellales bacterium
CGACCTGGATGGCCTGCGTGCCCTGCTGGAACGTCTCAGTGCCGCCCCCCGTAATCGATGCTGCGCCGTCGCCCATCACCGTCGACGGTGACGGCAGCGGCAGGTCGCCCGCCGGCAGGACCGTCGGCGCGGCCGGGCAGATCGGCTTGGCCACCAGCGGCAGGCACAGCTCGGGGGCGTCTCCAACGGCCTGGACGATCGCCGTGACGGGCTGGGTACCCGAGCGGCCGCTGAGCCGAATGCGAAACGTGGGCTGCGTCCCCGAGTCGGCGACGAGGAGGTCGGTGAGGTCGGTCAGGCGCTGCCCGCTGCGCGGGATCGGGATGTTCTCCCAGCGAATCCCGTTCGAGACGACGACGCGGCCGTTGAGCAGCACGGTCAACGTGGACCGGGTGTACTCCGTGGTCGCCGGGCTGGTCAGCCTCAGCGATCGCCACTCGCGCAAGGAGTCCGACGACTGGCAGGCCATTCGCGGAACGAGCGTCTGCGCGTCGAGGTCGGCGGTGGGGGGCGGCAGCGCGCAGCCTGCGCGACCCAGCGCGTCGAACGACGCGATCACGCCGGCGTCGGAGTTCGTCCAGAAGCAGTTGCCATTCTCCGAGTCGACCGTGAGGGAGTACGCGTACCCGCGGGCGAACGGGAACCCGGGGCAGGCGGCATCGGTCGCGACGTCCCAGCAGGTGAACCGGGCGACGTTCGGCCCAAAGGTTCCCCAACCGCCGCCAAGAGCGTTTGTCGCGTAGACGCGCGAGCCGACACGGATCGGATTCGTCGCGACGAAGCCGGTGGTGGCGTAGCCCCAACTGAGCAGCCGAAGAAGATCCGGATTCGGCGTCAACGTCGTGCCGGATGGTGTCCAGCAGGACGTCGGCCAGCCCGACGCGGGCACTGCCGCGTCCTTCACCTTGGCGAAGCAGATGCCGTCGACCCCGCCATCGGCGTTCGGCTGCTCGTACATCTGGGACCACAGCGAGTCGTTGGGATTCGCGCGTGGCCCCGCCCATCCCGTGCACGCACGCCCCGTGCTGGGGTCGAAGCAGATCGCATACTGCGTACCGCCCGCGCCGAAGGCCATGCCGTACAGGCGACCATCAGACACCAGCAGGCGCGCCGCCGTCACGTTCGACGTATCGACAGGGTACGGGTCGGGCTGGTGTCCGGCGCTCGTGATGCCCGAGAACGCATACGGCTGGCCCGGACAGGCGGCGCCTGCACCGCCGTTCGCCGCCGTATCCAGACAGAGCAGCTTGCCGGTATCGGCCTCCCAGGTGTACAGCCGGCCGCTGATCTCCGACAGGAAGGTCACGCGGTTGTAGTCGCTCTGCGTACCCGCTCCGCCGTTGCCGAGCACGCGGTACGCGGCCGCCAGCGATCCGCCGCACCAGGTCGGTCGCGCCCCTGGCGCTCCGGACGTCGAGGCGAGCGGCGACAGATCAACGCACGCGAAGCCGGTGGTGTTCTGAGCCGAGTAGCTGGTCGGGAACCAGAGGTGCTCGCGCGTGCGATCAACCCAGCCCGACTGCGCGGTGGTGGTGTTCAGCGGCGCGACATTGAAGAACAGCCGCTGGGCGCCGCTGGTCGTCCAGCAGACGGCGCCGGTGCGGGTCCGGCAGTCGATGCCGTAGGCCACGTTGTAATCGCTGCCGTTGCCGTTGTGATGGAAGATGTTGAAGATCCGGCTCTCGCCGTCGAAGATGACGTCGTAGCCGTCGCCCGACTGCCCCGTCGGGTTGAACGAGCCACCCACCGGGACCGGGATAGTCGCCTCGCCCTCGGAGATCTGGTACCCCTCGGCCGTCGCACCCTCGGAATCCACGGTCCCGGTCACCTTCACGGCGCGCACCATCAACCACGCCAACGCGTTGGCAGGCGCGGTCTGCGTGAATGCCGTCCCGTCCGTCGAGTAGGACAGGCTCCACCCCTCGGGATAGCGAATGCCGCTTGCGCCGACGAGCGACAGCTGGGCGGGATCGAAGCGCTGGATGATCTCCTGACTCGCCACGCCCGGGGTGCGCGTGACGGGCGCGCGAGCAGTCACCGTGGTCGAGCCGCCGACTGCCACCGTCGTTGACGTCGCCTCCATCGTCACCGACTCGGCGGCGGCGGCTCCGGGGAGGCCAAGCAGGACCGCGGCGACGCCAAGGAGAAGACGGCTCAAGACCCGCACGCGTTCAGGCTATCGCAGGATTTTTCCCCTCCGTTAAGCGAAAAAGGTTCGAATTCACGGGTGTATCGACCTCGTCACGCAGCAGCGCCGCACGCGCGACGGTGCAGGGGAGTTTCCGCGGATAAACCTGTTACACCTGTGCGGTTCGGACGGGGGTCCCGCTTACCGATTTGCGACGGCGAACGCGTTGCGCGTCACCCTGCGATCGAAGCACCAGCGGCGCGGATCTGCTCGACCAGCGCCTGATAGGCCTCGCCCGGGTTCTTCTGCTTGTAGATCGCCGAGCCAGCGGTGAACCGGTTCGCGCCCGCCTCGTAGCACCCGACGATCGTGTCGGCAGCCACGCCGCCATCGACCTCGACGCCCGCGTCGGGACGCGCGAGGGCGCGCAGCTGCGGCAGGCGATCGGCCGTCGCCGTGATGAACTTCTGTCCACCCCAGCCCGGGCTGACGCTCATGCACAGCAGGTTGCGCGCATACCGCGCGGCCTCGGTGAGCGCCGCGACCGGCGTGGCGGGGTTGAGCGTGACGCCGGGGATCATCCCGGCCTCCTCCACGATCTGCATGGCGCGATGGATATCGCGCGTGGCCTCGACGTGGATCGTGAATGAATCAGCACCGGCCTTCGCGTAGTCGGACGCGAAGCGCTCCGGCTCCTGCACCATCATGTGCACCGCGAGCGCACCGCCACGCGCATGAACCTCACCGGCGATCGCCTCGACCACCTCATGTCCGAAGGTGATGACCGGGACGAACTGCCCGTCCATGACGTCCACGTGGAACGTGCGGGCGCCCGCGTCCATCAGCTCGATCACCTGCTCCCGGAAGGCGCCGAAGTCGGCGGCCAGAATCGAGGGACAGACCTGGAACTCGGTGATCCACGCGTCGTTCGCCATGGGCGGATCATGCCACCCCGCGCCCACCCGTGCCGACGATCAAGTTCGGAATGGGGTCAGACCCCATTCCGAAC
>JBPCSK010000258.1:0-5357 GCA_051007275.1 Gaiellales bacterium
GGTCCACGAGGCGCGATCACGAGGTCATCGACGTGCGTCAACTGCTGCAGACGCCCATCGGCGATCAGCGCGCGGTCGACGGCACCGAGCGTGCCCGCGAAGGTGGTCCACACGGGCGTGCCCAGCACCACCGCCTCGCGATTCATCGTGCCGCCCGCCGAGATCACGAGGTCGGCGCCCGCGACGAGGCTGCGAGCGTCGACGGCGCGCTCCGGCACGATCACGCGCTCGAGGCCGAGCGCGCGCACGGCGTCACCCTGCTCGCGGGTGCGCGGCAGCACGATCTGGTCCACGCGCGCATCGGCGGAGAGCGCATGCAGCACCTGATCGAACAGCGGGTTGTCGGTGCGGTGGTACAGCGCCAGCTCCGGCGGCGGGCGCATGATCGCGAGCAGCGCGTCGTCACGCACGCCGAGACCGACGCGCACCGACGGGTCGGCCTCGAAGCCCCACAGGGCGTACTCCTCCTTGAGACCGGGGAAGCGCACGACGTTCCTCGCCTTCGCCCCATGCGCGGTGATCGCCTCCAGCGGAATCGCATCGGGCACCAGCACGCGCGCCGCCAGACGGCAGTTGACGCCGTGCTGGAGCCTCGCGCCCTCGTAGTCGAACATCGTCACCGTGGGGAAGCCCAGCAGGCGACCGACCATCGGCTGGTCCGTCGAGCCATGCGCGAGGCCGACATCGAACCGCCGGGGCTTCGCCCACTGCCGCAGCGCGTGGACGCGACCGACGGCGGCGCGGCCCTTGCCGACGCGCGAGCGCCCGCCATGGGCACCGATCTCCTCGACGCGCAGCCCGTGCAGCGCCGCGAGCTCGGCGGTCTGGCCGTACGGCCGGGCCGTCAGCTCGACGGTGGCGCCGCGCGCCTCGAGCACCCGCACGAGGGGCGCGAGTACCGGCACGTGCGGCGCGTTCGTGAGGTCGATCCAGACGCGCATCGCGCGCTACGCGGACGCGAACTCGAGCGCGGCGACCAGCGCGTGCTGATCGGCCTCGGGCAGCGTGGGATACATCGGCAGCGCCAGACACTCGCGCGACGCGCGCTCGGTCTCCGGCAGGCTGCCCTCCTCGTAGCCGAGGTCGGCGAACACGGGCTGCAGGTGGTGCGGCGTGTCGTAGTAGACGACGCTGCCGACGTCGCCCGCCTTGAGCGCAGCCTGGATCGCGTCGCGATCACCGCAGCGGACCACGTACAGGTGGTAGATCGGATCGGCCCCCGGCGCGGTCGCCGGCGGCTCCACGAAGCGGTCGAGACCGAGCTCCTGGTAGCGCTGCGCCGCGGCCTGACGCATGTCGTTCCAGCCGGCGAGCTCGGGCAGCAGGACGCGCAGAATGGCGGCCTGCAGCTCGTCGAGGCGAGAGTTCATGCCGACCTGCGTGAACGTGCGCTTGTCCTTCGACCCGTGGAAGCGCAGCTCGCGGATGCGGTCCGCGATGGCGCCATCGTTCGTCGTGACGAGCCCGCCGTCGCCGAACCCGCCGAGGTTCTTGGTCGGGAAGAACGAGAACGTCGCGATGTCGCCGATCGCGCCGCAGCGGACGCCATCGAGTGAGGCGCCATATGCCTGGGCCGCGTCCTCGATCAGCAGGAGGCCCTTGGCATCCGCGATCGCGCGCAGCTCCTTCATCGGCGCCGGATGGCCAAACAGGTGGACGGCCATGATCGCCTTCGTGCGCTCCGTGATGGCCGCCTCGACCGACGCCGGATCCAGCTGGTAGGTGGCCGCGTCGATGTCGGCGAAGACCGGCGTAGCACCGACGGCGGCGATCGATTCGGGTGTGGCGTAGAAGGTGTACGCCGGGCAGATCACCTCATCACCGGCACCGATGTCGTGCGCGCGCAGCGCCAGGAGCAGCGCGTCGGTGCCGTTGGCCACGCCCACGGCGTGCGCCACGCCCAGATCCGCGGCCGTCTCGGCCTCGAAGGCCTTGACGTTCGGCCCGAGGATGAACACGCCGCTCGCGATCACCTCGCCGACGGCGGCGGTGATCTGGTCGTGCAGCGGCGCCCACTGGCCGCGCAGATCCATCAGGGGAACGCCCATGCGCCGCAGGATACCGCCCACCCCGCCCGGGACGGAACGGTAGGCTTCGGGCGTGTCCGATCTCCCACGCATGGTCACCGATGCCGCCGGCGTCGACGAGGTGACCACGGCGGCACGCGCGGCCGGGCGCTGCGCCCTCGACACCGAGTTCATGTGGGAGAAGTCGTACGCGCCGCAGCTGTGCCTCGTGCAGGTCGCGGTCGGCGAAACGATCTGGCTCGTCGACCCGCTCGCGGGCGCGCCGCTCGAGCCGCTCGGTGCGTTGATCGCCGACGCCTCGGTGCAGAAGCTCATGCACGCGCCGTCGGCCGACCTGATCGCGTTCGGCCTCCACTTCGGCTCCGTGCCCGCGAACGTCTTCGACACGCAGGTCGCGGCCGGCTTCGTCGGACTGACCGCCAGCGCGAGCCTCGATCGCCTGCTCGACGCAGTGCTGAAGGTGCGCCTGAACCACAACGAGACGTTCTCCGACTGGACCCGCCGCCCGCTCAAGGAGACGCAGCTGCACTACGCCGCCGACGACGTTCGGTACCTCGATCAGCTCGTCGTTGAGCTTGAACGCCGCCTCGAGGAGCGTGGCCGCCGCGACTGGGCGCATGCCGAGATCACGCGTCGCTTCTGCACGCCCGAGGCCGCCGGCGGCGATCCGGAGCGCGCGTACCGCAAGGTGCAGCGCCGCGGCAAGCTCTCGCCCCAGGCGCAGGCCGTGCTCGTCGACGTCGCCGCCTGGCGCGAGCTGCTTGCCCGCCGACGGGACCAGCCGTCGGGCTGGGTGATGAAGGATCCGACGCTCGTCGAGATCGCCCGCGCCGCGCCCCGCACCGTGGCGGACCTTCAGCAGATCCGCGGCCTCGGCAAGAGCCTCGGCGAGCGCGAGAGCGGCGAGCTCCTGGCGGCTGTCGCCCGCGGCATCGACCGCGAGCCGCCGCCAGCCGAGCACAGCGTGCCGCAGCGCATCGCCCGCCAGGTCGACGCCGTCGCCACGCTCGCCGTCCCGATGGCACGCATCCGCTGCCAGGACGCTGACCTCGCGCCCGAGCTCGTCGCCAATCGCGCCGATCTCGACCGCTTCCTCGAGGCCGTCGTCGCCGGCGAGGACCTCACCACCCTGCCCCTCGGCCAGGGCTGGCGCAAGGACCTTCTCGGCGACATCCTCGTGCGCCTCGTCGCGGGCGAGATCAGCCTGTCGCTCAACCAGTCCGCGCCGTTCCTGAACGTCGAAGAGCGCTGCTAGCGATGCGGCGCGTCGGCATCGCCGTCGGCGTCGCGCTGTTCACGCTGCTCGTGATCGCGATCCCGACGGATCTGATCCCCAACCCGCTCTTCACACGACAGGTCGAGCCTGCCGCCTGGGCGTGGCCCGTCGCGATCATCACCGCGGTGCTCGCCGGCGTGCTGATCGCCCTCCCCCGCCCCACGAGCTGCCGGCCGGCGACGCGCACCGGCATCGTCGGCGGCGGCCTCGCCTACCTCGCCGTCGGCTGCCCGACCTGCAACCACATCGTCATGCTCGCGCTGGGCACGACCGGCGCGCTCACGTGGTTCGCACCGATCCAGCCGTATCTCGCCCTCATCGCCCTTGCCGTGCTCGTCGGTGCGATCGTGCACCGCGTCTGGCTGCTGCGCGCGGTGCGGGTCGCGTCCGCGTAGCGTACGTGACGGGCACGGCGCGCAGCAGCCGGTTGACGACGCGAAGGCCTTGAGGTGGCTCGTTCCGAATGGACCGATTCACCTCAAGGTCATCGCGTCGCCTGGTGGCAACATCCCGAAAGCCAAACGCCACTGCTGGCACGGTTGATCCACCGAGCCAACGCCACTGCTTCCACACCTGTTCAACCCAGGCGACGGGATCACCTCGAGGTGAATCGGTCCTTCCGGACCGAGCCACCTCGAGGTGGTCCCGTCGTCAGACGCTCTTGAGCGTCGCCTCGGGGTTGTCGTTCACGACGCGATAGTAGGTATCGCGCTGAATCGGCTTGTAGCCCGCGTTGCGGATCACGCGGCAGAAGTCCTCCGAGGTGGCGCGGTACGTCGTGCCGGCACTGGACACGACGTTCTCCTCGAGCATGATCGACCCCAGATCGTCGGCACCGAAGTGGAGCGCGACCTGGCCGATCTTCATGCCCTGCGTCACCCAGGACGACTGGATGTGCGGGATGTTGTCGAAGTAGAGACGCGAGATCGCCTGCACGAGCAGGTACTCGAACGAGGTGGGCGTCTCCTTGACGGATGCTCCGAGCACGGTGTTGTCGGGCTGGAACGTCCAGGAGATGAAGGCACGGAACCCCGGAACCTCGTCCTGCAGGGCCCGCAGCTTGCGCATGTGCTCGACGCGCTCCTCGAGGGTCTCGACGTGGCCGTACATCATCGTGGCTGACGTCGTCATGCCCTGGCGATGGGCCTGGCGCATCACCTCGAGCCACTCCTCGCTCTTCGTCTTCTTCGGCGCGAGGATGTGCCGTACGCGATCCACGAGGATCTCGCCGCCGCCTCCGGGAATCGAGTCGAGGCCCGCGTCGCGCAGGCGCGAGATCGTGTCGGCGATCGAGAGGTGCGCGCGCCGGGAGATGTACGTGACCTCAGGCGGCGAGAGCGCGTGCATGTGGAATTTCGGGTACCGCTCCTTGATCGAGCGGAAGATGTCCTCGTACCACTCGATCGTCAGCTCGGGGTTATGCCCACCCTGCATCAGCGCGCCGGTGCCACCGACCGCGATCGTCTCCTCGATCTTCGCGAAGATCACCTGCTTGGGCAGCGTGTAGCCCTCGCGCTTGTCACCGGGCTTGCGGTAGAACGCGCAGAAGTTGCAGTCGGTCACGCAGACGTTCGAGTAGTTGATGTTGCGATCGACGATGTACGTGACCTCGCCGGGGTTGGCCTTGCGGTTGCGGATCTCGTTGGCGGCGGCGCCAATCGCGACGAGGTCGCGCGAGCGCATCAGCGTGAGCGCATCGGCATCGGACAGGCGCTCGCCGTCGAGCACGTGCGCGAGGATCTCGCTGACGGTCCTGGTGGATTCGACGACGGCCATTACGCCTCCGCTCCGTGGTGGCGGGCCCCCGCGAAGACGAGCTCGGGGGCGGTTTCGATGATGCCGGCCTGTGCGGCCAGTTCGAAGTATCGCTGCAATCCCTCGCGCTTGCGGTCGGTGAAGCGGTACTGCAGGTGCTCGAAGTAGCGGGCGAGGAAGCCCGCGGGGAATCCGTAGCGCTCCGCGGCGGCCTCGGCGACCAGCGCGGCGTGCTCGGAGGCATCGGCGACGGCCGAGGCGAGCGCGTGGTCAAGCTCGAGCAGGCGCTCGCTATCGAC
>JBPCSK010000259.1:0-8520 GCA_051007275.1 Gaiellales bacterium
CGACAACCAGGTTGGCTTCACGACCGACCCGGGCGACGGCCGCTCGACGCGCCACTGCTCCGACATCGCCAAGGGCTACGACGTGCCGGTCATCCACGTCAACGCGGACGACGTCGATGCCTGCCGCGCCGCGGTGCGTCTCGCGATGGCGTATCGCGCTCGCTTCGGCAAGGACATCCTGATCGACCTGATCGGCTACCGCCGCTGGGGCCACAACGAGGGCGACGAGCCGAGCTACACGCAGCCGCTGATGTACAAGGCGATCAATGCGCATCCACGTGTCGCCGCCATCTACGCGGACAAGCTCGTCGCCGAGGTCTTTTTTCCGGTGGGCGTGGTCGAGGAGATGCGCGAGCGCGTCAGCGCCAAGCTGAAGCAGGCGCACGACGAGATCCGTCACATCACCATCGATGAGCCGATGCCGACGTTCTCCTCGCCATCGCGCACGAACATCGCGACGGGCGTGGCCGCGGCCCAGCTCGTGCGCCTGACGGACGAGCTGCTGACGGTGCCCGAGGGCTTCCACGTCAACGACAAGCTGCAGGCCGTCCTCGAGCGCCGCCGCGAGGCGCTCGGCCCCGACGGCGGCATCGAGTGGGGCCACGCAGAAGCGCTGGCGTACGCCACGCTGCTCGAGGAGGGCACCCCGATCCGCCTGACCGGCCAGGACGCCGAGCGTGGCACCTTCGCCCACCGCCACGCCGTGCTCCACGACGCCGACACCGGCGAGGAGTACACCCCGCTCGAGAACATCAGCGGCGCGCGGGCCGGCTTCGAGGTGCGCAACGCGCCGCTGACGGAGACCGCCTGCCTCGGTTTCGAGTACGGCTACTCGACCACGCGCCCCGACTCGCTCGTGCTCTGGGAGGCGCAGTTCGGCGACTTCGTCAACGTCGCCCAGGTGATCGTCGACCAGTTCATCATGAGCGGGCGCACCAAGTGGGGCGACGAGTCACGCCTCACGCTGCTGCTCCCCCACGCCTACGAGGGCAGCGGTCCCGAGCACTCGTCCGCACGCCTCGAGCGCTTCCTCAAGATGGCCGCGGAGGACAACTGCACGATCGTCTACCCGACGACCGCCGCCCAGTGCTTCCACATGCTGCGCCGCCAGGCGCTGGCGCCCGAGCGGCGCCCGCTGATCGTGATGACGCCGAAGTCGCTGCTGCGCCTCAAGGACGCGTCGTCGAACATCGAGGACCTCACGCACGGCTCGTTCCGGAAGATCATCGACGACGCCGCCGTGGCGGAGTTCCGCGACGACATCTCGCGCGTGATCGTCTGCAGCGGCAAGGTCTTCTACGACCTCAAGCGGCACCCCGAGTACACGCCGGAGGACGGCACGGCGATCGTCCGCCTCGAGCAGCTCTACCCGTTCCCCACCGAGACGCTGGCGCGCACGCTCGCCGGCTATCCGAACGTCGACGAGCTGGTGTGGGTGCAGGAGGAGCCGGCCAACATGGGCGCGTGGCGCTCGATCCGCCATCGCCTCGAGATGGCTGCGCCGAGCATCCGCCTGCGCTACGCCGGCCGCCCCTGGCGCGCGAGCCCGTCGGAGGGCTACCCGCCGGATCACAAGATCGAGCAGGAGCGCCTCGTGCGCGACGCGCTCGGGCTCAACCAGCGCTGAGCCGGTACCCTGCCGGACATGGCAGCGGTCGCCCCTTCGCCCGTGCTCGAGATCGCCGAGCGTGCGCGCGCCATCGTCGGCCCCGATTGGGTCGTCACCGATGGCGCTCAGCTACGCGTCTACGAGTGCGATGGGCTGAAGAACCAGCGTGAGGTGCCCGGGGCCGTGGTGCTGCCTGGCTCGACGGAGGAGGTCGCCGCGGTCGTGCGCCTCTGCCACGAGCGCGGCGTGCCGTTCGTGGCGCGTGGCGCCGGCTCGGGGCTGTCCGGTGGCGCGATGCCGAGCGCCGACGGGGTCGTGATCGGACTGTCGCGCCTGCGCGAGGTGCTCGCCATCGACGCGCCGAACCAGCGGGTCCGCGTGCAGCCGGGCGTCACCAACCTGCACGTCAGCGAGGTAGCCGGGCCGCATGGGCTCTACTACGCACCCGATCCGTCGAGCCAGCAGGTCTGCACGATCGGCGGCAACCTCGCCGAGAACGCCGGCGGCGCGCACTGCCTCAAGTACGGCTTCACGACCAACCACGTGCTGACCGCGACCGTCGTCCTGTCGGACGGTACGATCGTCGAGCTCGGCAGCGAGGCGCCCGACGCGCCCGGCCTGGACCTGCTCGGCGTGCTGATCGGCAGCGAGGGCACCGTCGCGATCGTCACCGAGGCGCTGCTCAACCTGCTGCCGAAGCCGCAGCACGTCGAGACGCTCGTGGCGATGTTCCCGTCGTCGGAGACCGCGGGCGAGGCCGTCTCGACGATCATCGCCGAGGGCATCGTGCCGGCCGCCGTCGAGATGATGGACCGCCTCGCGATCGACGCCGCCAAGACGCAGACGCCAGTCACGTGGGACACGGAGGCCGCGCTGATCGTCGAGCTCGACGGACCCGTCCGCGAGGTGCAGTCGCAGTTCGAGGCCGTCACCGCGATCTGCGAGCGCTGCGGCGCCGACGCGGTGCAGGTCGCCGCCTCGCCGGCCGAGCGCATGGACATCTGGCGCGCGCGCAAGAGCGCCTTCGCCGCGGTCGGCGCGCTCGCGCCGGCCTACCTCGTGCAGGATGGCGTGATCCCGCGGACGCGCCTGCCCGAGGTGCTCAACGGCATCCGCGACCTGGCCGATGCCAACGGCGTGCGCGTGGCCAACGTGTTCCACGCGGGTGACGGCAACCTGCATCCGCTCGTGCTCTACGACAACAAGGTCGACGGCGAGCAGGAGCGCGCGGAGCGCGTCGCGATCGCGATCATCGAGCTGTGCGTGGACTTCGGCGGCTCGATCACGGGCGAGCACGGCGTGGGCGTCGAGAAGGTGTGCTCGATGCCGAAGATGTTCACGGGCGACGACCTCACCGCCTTCGACCGGGTGCGTGCCGCGTTCGACCCTGACGGGCTGTGCAATCCCGGCAAGCTCCTACCCACCCCGCGGCTCTGCGGCGAGGTGCCGGGCTTTCACCACACGCACCGCGTCGAGGCGGCCGGGCTCGGGGAGCGGCTCTAGTGGCCGACCTCGCGAGCATCCTCGGCGCCGACCGCCTGACCGACCATGACGGCACGCCGGTGCTGACGCCGCGCGACGAGGCCGAGGTGGCAGCGCTGCTGGCGGCCGCCACGCGCGATGGCCTGTCGCTGCGCGTGCGCGGCGGTGGTACGAAACGCGACTGGCAAGCGGCACCGGAGCGCTGCGACGCGATCCTCTCGACCGCGGCGCTGACCGGCATCGTCGACCACCAGCCCGGCGACATGACGCTCGTCGCGCGCGCCGGCACGCCGCTCGCCGCTGTCCAGTCCGCTATCGCCGCCGATGACCGGCATCGTCAGCGCCTGATGCTCGATTCGCTCGGCGGCGACGCAGCGACGCTCGGCGGGATCCTGTCCACCCGCGCCGCCGGACCCCGACGTCACCGCTACGGGACGCCGCGCGACATCGTCATCGGCGCGCGCTACGTGACCGGCGACGGGCTGGCCGCCAAGACGGGCGGCACGGTCGTGAAGAACGTCGCCGGCTACGACGTGGCGAAGCTCCTGATCGGGGCCCACGGCTCGCTTGCGGTGCTGACCGAGGTCGCGGTGAAGCTCCATCCCGTTCCCGACGTCGAGCGCACGCTGGTGCTGCGCACGACCGACGCCGGTGAGGCCGCGCGCTTCGTGGCCGCGCTGCGCACCGCCCCGGTCACCCCGATCGTCGTCGACGTGCGCTGGCCGGAGGGCCTCGTCGCCGTGCGCATCGCGAGCACCGCGGCCGGCGCCGATGCTCAGGTGGCGCTCCTGCACGAGCTCGCCGCGCTCGACGAGCTCGATGCCACCGCCGGCGACGCGCTGCTCGAGGAGCACCTCGCCTTCCCGTTCTCCGGCACCGGCGCCGTCCTCGGTGTCGGCGTCCGCCCGACCGACCTGGCTCCACTGCTCGCCGCCGTGACGGCAGCCGGTGGCGCGTTCACGGGTCGGGCCGCGCTCGTGGCCGGCGATGTCGTGCTGCCCGACGCCGACCCCGACCGCATCACCCGGCTGGTCTCGGCGATCCGGGCGCTCGACGGCAACGTCACCGCCCGCCGCACCGCGGAGGCCCACGACCTGGCGGCTCCCGTGCCGACCCCCGGGGTTGCACTGCTCGACGCAGCCATGCGCAGCCGGCTCGACCCTGCGGGAGCGCTCGCGTGAGCCTGCCGACCACGCACGTTCCACCTCGACCCTCGTCGGGGCATCCGAAGCCCGAGGCCGCCGAGCGCGCCTTCGCGCCCGGTGAGGGGCCCGACCGACTCCTCCTCGACGACTGCGTGCACTGCGGGTTCTGCCTCCCAACGTGCCCCACGTACGTGCTGTGGGGCGAGGAGATGGACTCGCCGCGCGGACGCATCCTGCTGATGGATCTGGCCGAGCAGGGCGAGATCGCGCTCGACGCCACGACCGTGCGCCACTGGGACTCGTGCCTCGGCTGCATGGCGTGCGTGACCGCGTGCCCGTCGGCCGTCAAGTACGACCGGCTGATCGAGGAGACGCGCGCGCAGGTCGAGCAGCGCTTCGAGCGCGAGGGTGCGGACCGCCGCTTCCGCAACGCGATCTTCCGCGTGCTGCCGTACCACCGTCGCATGCGCGCGGTCGCCGCACCGCTGGTCGCCTACCGCGCCTCGGGCGTGCAGCGCCTGCTGCGACGCTCGGCGCTGTACCGCGCCCTGCCCACGCGCCTGCGCACGCTGGAGGCGCTCTCGCCGGTCGTCACGTTGGCCGCGCTGCGCGAGCAGGCGCCCGAGCACGCCGCACCGACCAGCACCCCGAAGCTGAAGGTCGCAATGCTCACCGGCTGCGTGCAGCGCGCGATCTTCGGCGACGTCAACGCGGCAACGGTGCGCGTCCTCACGGCGTACGGCTGCGAGGTCGTGGCGCCGCGCGAGCAGGCCTGCTGCGGAGCGCTCGAGCTTCACGCGGGCCGCGCGCCGTCGGCGACGAGGCGCGCGCAGGCGCTGATCGACGTCCTCGATAATCCGACCGTCGACTACGTGGTCGTCAACAGCGCGGGGTGCGGCTCAACGCTGAAGGAGTACGGCGCCCTGTTCGAGAGCGACGCGCTCTGGGCCGATCGCGCAGCGGCCTTCGCCGCCAAGGTGCGCGACGTGCACGAGCTGCTGGCCGAGCTGGAACCGCTGGCCACCCTGCGCCCGCTCGAGCTGGATGTCGCGTATCACGACGCCTGCCACCTGGCTCACGCGCAGGGCGTCACCGCCGAGCCGCGTGCGGTGCTTGCGAGCATCCCCGGCGTCGTCGTGCGGGAGATCCCCGAGGCGGCGATCTGCTGCGGATCGGCCGGCGTGTACAACCTGATCAACCCCGAGCCGGCGGCAGAGCTCGGCCGCCGCAAGGCCGCCAACGTGCGCTCGGTCGCGCCCGACGCGCTGGCCGCCGCCAACCCGGGCTGCCTGCTGCAGATCTCCGCGAACCTCGGCGCCGAGGGCGATCCGATCCCGACCTTCCACCCGATCGAGCTGCTCGATGCGTCGCTCCGCGGCGAGGACGTCCGCTCGGTGCTCGACCGACGCCGCGCCCTGCTGCGTAGCGCGGGCTCCCCGTCGTGACCTGGCTGCTCTGCGCCCAGGCGTTCGCCACGCTGTACATGGTCGGCGTGATTTGGATGTGCCAGCTCGCGCACTATCCGCTCTTCCGCGACGTCGGCGATCAGCTGCCGCGCTATCAGGCGCGCAACGTGCGCCTGACGACGTGGGTCGTGGGCCTGCCCATGCTCGTGGAGGCCGCGTGCGCGGTCGTGCTCCTGATGTGGCGTCCTGTGGATGTCCCGCTATGGACCGCGATCGTCGGGCTCGCGCTCGTCGTGATCAGCTGGATCGCCACGATGGCGTTCTCCGTGCCGATGCACGAGCGCCTCGGCCACGGCTACGTTGCCGGAGCACACCGCCGACTCGTGCAGACGAACTGGCTCCGCACCGTCGCGTGGACGGCGCGCGGCGTGCTCGTGCTGTGGATGCTCGTCGCGGCCTGAGCGTCAGGCGCGCACGACTTCCACGAGCGTGATCAGCGACGACGTTGGCACGACGCGCGCCACCGTGAGCCCGATCGACTCGACCAGCTCCCGAAACTCGACCTCGGTCCGCTCGATGCCGCCCGGAATCAGCAGCATCTCGAGATCCTCGATCTTGCCGAAGTGCGGCGCGTCGCCCTCGGGCAGCACGATGTCGGCGATCAGGATGCGACCGGTCTCGCCCATCGCGTCGCGCACGTTCGCGAGGATGCCGCGGGCGCGCTCGTCGTACCAGTCGTGGATGACGTGCTTGAGCAGGTAGAGATCGGCGCCAGCAGGCACCGCCACCTCGAAATCGCCGGGCACGAGCTCGACGCGGTCGGCAACGCCATCGGCCTCCAGCTGCGCCGGTGCCGCCTGGAGCACGTCCGGCACGTCGAAGAGGATGCCGCGCGCCTGCGGATTGGCCTGCAGGATGGCGGCGAGCGTATGCCCGTAGCCGCCGGCGATATCGGCGATCAGCGTGGCATCCGAGAAGTCGTACGCGGCGAGGATCGCGGGGATCGTGGCGTTCGAGAAGCTCGTCATCGCACGCTCGAACGTCGCGCCGAGCGCGGGGTTCTCGCCGAACAGGTACGGGAACAGCGGCGTCCCGTGCACCTGCTCCCACGCGGGCTGTCCCGTCCTGACAGCGTCGAGCAGATTGCCCCAGACGCGCCAGTGCGGCTCCGCGCCGACCCACAGCACGAGGTCGCGCACGCTGTTGGGCACATCGCTACGCAGGGTCTCCGACTGCGGCGTGTTGGCGAAGATGCCGCGCTCGACCTCGCTGAAGCACCCGGTCATCGCGAGCGTTCGCAGGATCCGCCGCAGCGCGCCCGCGTCGGCGCCGACGGCGCCCGCCACCTGGTCAATCGGGCGCGGTCCGTCGCGCAGCTCGTCGGCCACGCCGAGCTCGGCCGCGACGTACAGCGCCTGCGAGACGTTGAGGCCGCACAGCGTGCCGATCACCTGGGCTTCGGGGGGCAGGGCGTCGCTCATGGAGACCTCCAACGGGAACGCCGGCACTCTATCTGACAGGCGTGTCAGGTCAGCGCGGCAGCCGCAGCACGCGGATGGCGCCGGTGCGCATGCCGAGCTGATTGACGGGCTGCGCGACGAGGACGCCGTTCATCTCCTCGAAGCGTCGCACCCACGCGGCGATCGGCAGGTACGAGCCACCGATGGTGACGAACATGAGAGCAGCGAGGCCGCGGTACGGCTCGCCACCGGGAATGACCGCCAGAACCACGAGGATCGCCACGGCGACGGCGGCTGGGCCGATGCAGCGCCCGACCGTCTGGCTCGGCGCGGCGAAGAGGACGCCGACGGCGGGCTCGGCGCGATCGAGCGCGCCGGTGATCGCCCGCGTCGTGACGAATCCGAGCGCAACCGCCACGCCGATCGCGATCGCCGTCGCGACCACCCAGCCGAACAGCGGCGGAGGACCCAGAATCGCCAGGGCGATCACGTTGGCGAGCCCGAGCAGCGCCCAGACCGCGCCGTTCACGGCCTGCAGAATCGAGAGATGGGAGAGCGCCACTGCCCGCACCCTATCGGACACGGCCGGTTTCGAACTCCGCCTTGATGCGGCTCGCGGCCTCGTCGACCACTCCATCAGCCGGACACGCTGGGCCCGGGCCCACTGTGTCCAACTGCAGCCGTGCCGCCAGGCGCATGCACTGTGGCGCCACTCACGCACGCCTCACGCCCGACGCATGCAGGCGCGCTGGCACGCCTCTCGAATGCGCCCGCATTCGCGCCAGTGCCCTCACGTTGCGCACGCACTGCACGCACGACGCAAGCAATGCGACAGAACTGGCCGGACAAGGTGGGCCCGGGCCTAGGTTGTCCATGCGCGCGCTTGCTCGCGCGTGGCGCACCCGGTGTGCCAGGGATGCCACGCAATTGCGCACCTACACTGCGGGCATGGCTGCAATTGAGGTGCGCGGGCTCGTCCGCGAGTTCAAGAAGGGACCGCGTGCGGTCGACGGGATCGACATCACGGTCGCAGAGGGCGAGATCTATGGGTTCCTCGGACCGAAAGGCGCCGGCAAGTCGACGACGGTGCTGATGCTCACGACGCTACTGCCCCCGACGGCAGGCACGGCGACGGTGGCCGGCTTCGACATCGTCAAGCAGGGAGCTGAGGTGCGCGGGGCGATCGGCGCCGCGCTGCAGGAGGCCGCACTCGACAAGTTCCTGACCGGCCGCGAGCACGTCAAGCTGCAGGGCTCCCTGCACGGCATGAAGGGCGCCGAGCTGAAGCGCCGCGGCGACGAGCTCCTCGAGCGCGTCGGCCTGACCGACGCCGCCGATCGCAAGGTGGGCGGGTACTCCGGCGGCATGAAACGCCGCCTCGACCTCGCCCTCGCCCTGCTGCACGGCCCACGCGTGCT
>JBPCSK010000260.1:0-13806 GCA_051007275.1 Gaiellales bacterium
TCGACCAGCACCTTCGTCTATCTCGCCACGTATGAGACGCCGCCGTTCCAAGTGGTCAAGATCCAGGTCGGCACCGTCGAGTCGCTCACGGTGGCCAATGCGGGTACCGGCACGGGCACCATCACCTCGTCGCCCCACCGCATCGACTGTGGCACCACGTGCACGGCGCTGTTCCGAAACGGCAGTAGCGTGACGCTGACGGCAACAGCGGCTGCCGGCTCCACCTTCGAGGGGTGGAGCGGATCCTGCACCGGTACGAGCACCACGTGCACCCTGAGCATCATCGACGGGCTGAACGCCACGGCGACGTTCACCAAAGCCGCGGAGACGCCCCCGACGCCCGCGCCGACGCCCACGGAGACGAAGTTCACCGTGATCGGCATCACCGGCAGCGGGCCTGTGCTGACGGCTCGGGTCCGTGTGCCGAAAGCGGGTACCGTCGCCCTCAGCGGCACCCGCAAAGGCGGCGGCAAGACCGTCAACGCCTGCACCAAGGTGACACGCAAGGTCTCCAAGGCCGGCGTCGTCTCCCTGACCTGCAAGGTCAACGCGGCCACCCAGACCGCCCGACGCACCGGGCCCGTCGTGCTGCGGCTCACGAGCACCTACACACCCGCAGACGGCAAGCGACAGACCATCGTCCGCATCGTTCGACTCAGCAAGATCGGTCCCGTCGAGCCCGTCACCGGCTGATCAGTCGGCCCTGGCCGCGCCACCCCGCGCGGCCAGGGCCGAACCGCCGATCGCGTACATTCCGCATGTGACCGAGAGCCCTGAGCATCCGATACCGGCCCGCCGCAGCCATGCTCTGCGCAACGACGGTCTGCTGCGCGATGCCGCGATCCGGTTGATCGCGGACCGGGGCTGGGACGCCCTGACCGCCAACGAGGTCGGGCCCGCTGCCGGCCTCACTCACGGCGCCGTCTATGCGCGCTTCGTGGACAAGCGCGAGCTGGGGATCGCGCTGTGGACTGATGCGCTCGCCAGCGAGTTGCAGTCTCGCCTCGAGGCTGTGATGACATCTGGGCTCGATGCCGACGGTGAGGATGCCTTCGTCGCCGCGATGGACGCGTTCCTGCGTCCCGCCTCCCCGCTGCTCGCGATGCTGGAGCTCCTGCTCGCCGCTCGCGACGATGACGAGATCGGAGCGGCCGTCGCGCCCACCGCCAACCGGCTCCTCTCGCGGTGGTGCCGCCCGACGCGCACGGTGTCCGACATCGATGCGACTCGCGCAGCCACGATCGTGTACATCGCCCTCGGCTTCGCGCTCGCCTCGCAGCTGCCGTGGCTCGACGACCTCGACGCCACGCCCGCTGTGCGGCGACTCCACCGCGCGCTGGCCACGCCCGAAGCGCCGCGGCCGCTGCCGCCGACGACCTACGACGCGCCCCACGAGGCGCTCTTCGACACGGGCAATCCGCGGCTTGACGGCCTGCTCGACGCCACCATCGCGTGCATCGGCGAGAAGGGCTACGCCGCCTCGACGCTCACGCAGATCTGCCGACGCGCGAACGTGAGCCAGGGCTTCGTGTTCTCGCGCTACGCCACCAAGCTCGATCTCTTCATCGCCGCCACCGAGCAGATGCAGCCCAAGGGCATGGAGCAGACCCACGCCTTCGTCGCCACGGTTGCCGAGCAGCACGGCATCGCCGTCGGCGAGGCCGTCACGTGGCGCGAGTACCAGACGCCCGCACTCGCCATGCAGCGCAGCGTCGTGCACGAGACCTTGCGCCTGTCCCGCTACGACGAGCGCATGCGCGAGCTGCTCCACCCGAAGCAGGTTGCGTTCCTGTCGCGCCTCGTCACCGGCAGCCGCGGCGCCAAGCGAGCGGCGCTGCTCGGCGAGGCCCACATGGACTACGCCCTCGGCCACGGGATCATGATGCCGTGCGATCTGCTGCCGAAGCTGTGGCAGCTCCCGTTCGACTGCGTCACCACGCCGCTGATCGCCACCGACCCGCTCGCGGCGCGACGCCTCGCGTCTGCGTAGAACGACGGGCGCGTGGGGCGCGGTCATCAAAGGCCTTCCCGCGCCTGTGCTCCGAGGACTCCCCGAGTGGGCGTACCTGGGTTCGAACCAGGGACTTCTCGCGTGTGAGGCGAGCGCTCTACCGCTGAGCTATACGCCCGGAGTGCTCGAACGGTAGCGAAGGCGCGGTCGCCGGTAGTGCAGACGGCGACCTCCCGACGGAGTGGGGGGGATTCGAACCCCCGAGACGAGTTAACCCCGCCTACACGATTTCCAATCGTGCTCCTTCAACCACTCGGACACCACTCCAGCGCGGGTGAGTGTATCGGGCATCGCCGTGGCGCTCGCCGCTTGGCATGCCCGCCCTGTTCAGCATCAACGTTGGGCGTGCGCGCTCGGCGCGCGCAGATACACTCGCCCCATGACTCGTCGCATCTTGATCCTCGCCCTCGCGCTGCTCGCGCTTTCGGTCGGCAGCGCGTCTGCTGCGTCTCCCGACCGGGTGATCCACACGAAGTCGTCAACCGGACTGCAGTTGATGACCGCTTACTCCACGCTGCTCGTCAAGAAGGATTTGCCGGCACTGACGGCGCTGCTTGCTCCGAGCTTCCAGATTCAGCGCGCCGACGGCTCGCATGCCACGAGGGCCCAGTACTTGGCGAAGCTGCCGGATCTGCGCGCCTTCGCCTTCGACGACTCCACGGCGACGCGGTCGGGTGACGTGATCACATTCCGCGCGCTGGCGACGTCGACGCTGTTCATCAACGGCGCGATGTACAGCCCGGATCCCGCACCGCAGATGGCGGTGTTTCGCTGGCGGAGCGGTGCCTGGTCGGTAGTCGCCCAGGGCAACTTCAACCTGCCGAAGACGAGCTGATCAGCCGGCGGATCGAGACTCCGCCAACAACGTGCACGATTGCGACCAATTTGGATCCGGGTCCAAATTGGCACCGAATCGACCAATCTGGATCCGGATCCAGATCGGGGTCTACGCGGTTGCGAGCAGTGCCGCTCGCGCTGCCGCGGGATCGAGCCCTGCGACGCGGATCACCTTGCTGCGCGACGTCTCGCCGCGCACGATCGTGACGTCGCGCTTCGGCACGCGCAACGTCGCCGCCACGAACGCGATCAGCGCGGCGTTCGCCTTGCCGTCGACGGGTGGGGCGCTGATGCGGATCAGCACCGCGCCGTCGCGCTCGCCGACGACGGCGTCTCTGCCGCCGCGCGGCTGCAGGCGGATCGCGATGCCCTCGTCCATCTAGAGCTCGCGGTGCATCACGTGCAGGCCGACGCGGCCGGCGGTGGGGTGCTCGAAGGCGGCGGGGATCGTCGTCATGACGCGGAAGCCGAGCGACTCCCACAGCGCGATCGCGGCCGTGTTGGTCTCGACGACGGCGTTGAACTGCATCGCCGCGTAACCGGCCTCGCGGGCCCGACGCAGGACCTCCTCGCCGAGCGCCCGGCCGATCCCGCGCCCTGAGGCGTCCGGCGCGACCATGAAGCTTGCGGTCGCGACGTGCGCGCCGCCGGCCGGCCGCACGGGCAGGTATTTGGCCGTGCCCAACACTGTCTCGTCGTCATCGACGGCCGCGAGCACGGTGGCGGCTGGATCGAGCCAGGCTTCGAGCGCGGCGGCGGGGGAGAGGTCGCGTGGCAGCGCGTAGGTCTCGCCTGTGGCTGCGACCGCGCACACGATCGCGGCGATCGCGGCGTGATCCCGCTCCTCAGTGGCGCGGATGCGCATGGGCGGCAGGCTACCGGCTCGAGTGGGGAGGACATGACACCCGCGCGGGTGTCATGTCCTCCCCGAGTCGACGCCACGCCACCGACATGTCGACGTCGAATGGCCTCGCGAGTTGCAGACCTAGTCGGCCGAGATGCCGACGCCGACCGGGCACGAGACGCCGGTGCCGCCGAGCCCGCAGTAGCCCGCGGGGTTCTTGTGCAGGTACTGCTGGTGGTAGGCGTCGCCCTCGTAGTAGAACGTCTCGAGGGGCCGGATCTCCGTGGCGATCTCGCCCTTGTGCGCGGCGGTGAGCGCGTCTTGGTACATGGCGCGCGAGGCCTGTGCGATCGCGAGCTGCTCGGGCGACGTGGTGTAAATGCCGGAGCGGTACTGCGTGCCGACGTCGTTACCCTGGCGATTCAGCTGCGTGGGGTCGTGACCCTCCCAGAAGACGCGAAGCAGCTCCTCCGTCGACACCTGCGTGGGGTCGAACACGACGAGCACGGCCTCGGTGTGGCCGGTGCGCCCGGTGCACGTCTCCCGGTAGGTGGGATTGGCGGTGAAGCCACCGGCGTAGCCGACCGCGGTGGTGTAGACGCCGGGGACCTGCCAGAGCTTGCTCTCGGCGCCCCAGTAGCAGCCCATGCCGAACACGATCTGCTCGAGGCCGTCGGGGAAGGGACCCTGCATCGGCGTGCCGAGGACGGCGTGCGGCTCGGTGAGGACGGCCGCGTCGGGGCGGCCAGGCAGTGCCTGAGACGCGTCAAGCGCGTCGTTGGTGGATCGTCGGAAGAGGCTCATGCCGCAAGGGTAGACCCTCTCCTGCGAAACGTTGTTGCACACGTGTGCAGGATTGCCGCGGTCCGGCCCGGCACACCGATGCGATAGAACAGAGCACGCATGCCGGAACACACGCCCCTCGCCGATCGTTCGCTCACCGCGCCGCACCCGGATCGCCTCGCGCCCTCGCACCCGGCCTACGACGAGATCATCGCCGCGCACGCGCGAGCGCTGGAGCTGGGGGAAGGTGGCTACCTCGATCCGGTCACGGGGCTGTTCGTGATGACGGCGGCGCTGCACGCCCAGCGGGGATTCTGCTGCGAGCGCGGGTGCCGGCACTGTCCGTATCTGGTGTGACAGGACGCCCCCGATAACCGCGCTTCACACGTGTGGCTGATTTCGTCGGAGGCCGGTCAAAACTGTATCCAATCGGTGGAGAACGGTTTCCATCGCGGGGTCATTACGCGGTAGTCCGTCGGAGGTCGTCGTCCTGTGAAGTCCCTGAAAATCGGCGCGAGCGCGCTCGCGATTTCGATCATGCTCATCGTTTGTGCAACAGCAAGCGCGGCGACTGCGGAGCTGTTTGCCTATACGGGAAATCTGCAGCCCACCATGGGATCGCTTGCGATCGACTCTTCGGGGAACCTCTATCTCGGTGTGCAGCAGAACGCGACGAAGTCGATCGCGAAAGTGACTCCAGCCGGTGTCATCACGCAGCAGTGGGCCGGTGCGATTTCCGACTACGCCTATGGCGTTGCGGCCGGGCCTGCAGGAACGGTTTTCGCTGTGCTCGGTTACTCAGCGGTGGCGAAGTTCGACTCCAGCGGTGCGTCTACCGCGACCTACACGTTGACGAACGCCTCGGGTCGGGTCGCGAGCGATACGTCAGGAAACGCCTTCTGGACTACCACCCAGAGCAACGGAGTTGGCAAGATCGCCAGCAATGCCGGATCAGGGGCCGTCACGCTCGGCGCAGCCGCTACGGGTGCGGGAGCGGTCATCACCGATGGCGCGGGCAACGTGTACGTGGCTACCACCAGCAATACCGTGCTCAAGGTCGATTCGAGCCTTGCCCTGATCGCGACGTACACCGTCGGCGCCGGCCCGTTCGCTCTCGCGGTTGACAGCACGTACCTCTATGTCGCGAATAAGGACGCCGGTACGGTTTCTCGCGTCAAGCTCTCGGATGGCAGCGTGACGGCGGCGTGGGCCAACCTGGGACTCAGCGGCGGTGTGGGGCCGAGGTACATCGCGGTCGACAGCGGCGGCTACGTCTACACGGGCAATGCGAGTGCCAGTCCCTTTTCGCCGGGTTCGATCAGCAAGATCGCTCCTGACGGCAGCGTGAGCGTGCTCGCGTCGCTCGATGCCGCACCCGTGGGCCTCGTCGTTGATTCAGCGACCAACGTGTACATCACAAAGGGAATGAGCATGACCCCGGGTGCTCCCGTTGGAGTCTTCAAGATCACCCAAGCTGCACCGGCACCCACCCCGACCCCGAGCTCCAACACGTCGACCACGACGTCGTCGGCTGCAACCGGCGCTCCTGCTCCGGGTCCGGCGCTCTCGGTGAAGAGCATTCCGGCGGAGATCACGCTGGATCTGGGTTCGTCGACGTCGTCGGATGGCTCGATTCCGGCGGATCAGCCGATCACGGCCGAGGTGCCGTGCACGGCGCCGGAGGGGCAGCTGCTCGATCGCTGCACGGTGAACGTGACGGCGCCGGAGTATGTCCTGTTGGGCCAGGGCGATGGCATCAACGTCCGTTCGGACAAGAAGGTGTCGATCGGCAAGGCGACGGTGAAGGCCAAGAGCGGCAAGAAGGTCATCGTCGTGAAGGTCAAGATCAACGGCAAGGGCCGCACGGCCCTGCAGCGGAATCTGAAGATCACGGCAACCGTCGGTCTGACCGCGATCACCGTGTCGAACCTGAAGTCGACGGGTGAGGCGAACACGACGATGCGTCTGCCGACGCAGCTGATCTCGCCGGCGACGGGTATCTTCGAGTCGAACTCGATCACGCTGAACAAGGCAGGTGTCGCGTTCGTGAATCGTCTCGCGTCGCTGCTGCCGTCGAAGCCGAAGGACATGGTGTTCATCGGCTTTGCAGACAACACCGGCGTGCCGGGCGACAATCGCTGGCTCGGCGATCGTCGGGCGAAGGCAGTCCGTGATGCGCTCGAGGCGAAGGGCATCGAGCCGGTCAAGTCGTCGATTGAGACGAAGGCCGCGCGTTCGCCGCGTGACGATAACTCGAAGGCGAGCGGGCGCGAGCGCAACCGCCGCGTCTCGATCCGCATCACGTACTAGCGCACACGTCCGGGCCGGCACTCGCTGCCGGCCCGGACACGTACGCTTGATCGCGTGAGCGACCTCCTCGCGCAGACCGTTCCGCTCTCGCTCGCCGCGGCCATCAGCCCGCTCGTGCTGATGGGGATGCTCGCGCTGCTCGGTGGCGAGATTCGACCACGGCTGCATGCCATCGCCTACGCCGTCGGCGTGGTGGGGATGATCGCGGTGCTCCTGGCCGGCGGGCTCGCCCTGATCGGGCTGACCCAGAGCGGCACCCACACCAGCCCGCTGGCATCACCGTGGTTCGAGCTTGTGACCGGCATCCTGCTGATCGCCTTCGCCGCCGTGATGGTGCGTCCGACGCACCAGACCTACGAGGAGAAGGCGCACCAGAAGCACCGCCAGCTGATCAAGCCGAACGCACCGCTGGCCGCCTACACGCTGCTCGGCATCGTGCTGATGATCACCAATCTCTCGACCATCGTCGTCTTGATCGCCGTCCTCAAGAACGTGGCCAAGGCCGATGCGCCACTCGGATACGAGATCGTCGCCCTCGCGATCGTCGGTTTCATCACCGCGCTGCCAGCCACCGCACCGCTCGCCGCCACGCTGTTCGGCGGCGCGGCGCTGTCGGCGAAGGTCGCCGAGCTCGGCGCGTGGACGAACCGCAACGGCAAGTACATCCTCGCGGTGCTGTTCCTCGTCTTCGGGCTGCAGGATCTGCTGAAGGCGCTCGGGTACTGACCCGCTACTAGGATCCACTCGTGCTTCCGCTTCTCCTGCAGGTCATCCCGCTGGCGATCGCGGGCGCGATCAGCCCGGCGGTGCTGATGGGAGCCCTCGCGATCCTCGACGGTCCGCGTGCCGTCGCGCAGTCCGCCGCGTACACCGCCGGCGTGATCGGCACGACCGTCGTGCTGTTTGCGGGCGGCTTCCTCGTCGGGCTGCTGAAGCGCGACGGTGACGACCCGACGTGGCTCGCCAGCCAGCCGGCGCACCTCGTCGTCGGTCTGATGCTGATCGGCGCGGGCATCTTCCTCGGGTCGCTCAAGCCGAGCCCGGAGCGATCGAAGGCGTTCGAGGAGAAGTTCCTGTCCGGCCTGCGGCCGCTGCGCGACTTCTCGATTGCCGGTGTGGCGCTGATGATCACGAACATGTCGACGTTCGTGGTCCTGATCGCGATCCTCCACGAGTGCGCGCGCGCCGATCTCGTCACGGCGGAGACATGGGTGGTGCTCGTCGTGGCCACCCTCATCGTCGTGCTGCCCGCCTCGGCGCCGCTTGCCGCCGCGATCATCGGCGGCGCGGGGACGCGAGCGCGCCTCGGCCAGGTCAGCCGACTCTCGCTGCGCTACGGCCGCTATGTGATGGCCGCCATCTGGATCGCCTTCGGCTTGAAGGACGTCCTGACGGTCGTGCTGGGCTAGACCCCGATCGGCGCACCGGTCTGCTCGCGCTCGTGCTTGCCGCCTGGAATCAGCGCGCCGCAGATGACGGCGCTGGCGAGGAAGATGGCGGCTGACACCCAGAAGGCGATCGAGTAGCTGTGGACCGCGGCCTCCATCGGCGTGCCGAGCTTGTCGACGAGGAACGTCGTCGCCGTCGTCGTCGCGATGGTGGAGAGGAGGGCCGTGCCGATCGAGCCACCGACCTGCTGGGTCGTGTTGGCCATCGCCGAGGCGATGCCGGCGTCATGCGCCTGCACGCCGGACGTGCCGACCTCGAAGCAGGTCGCGAACAGGAGGCCCATGCCGAGACCCATGATCACGAGGCCGGGGAGGACGTGCGAGACGTAGCCCGTGTCGACGCCGATCTGCGTGAGGTACGCCATGCCGCCCGCGGCGAGCAGCATGCCGAGCACGACGGGGATGCGCGCACCGATCCGCGGCAGCAGCACCGCCGTCGACAGCGTCGCCATCACCATGATGCCGCCGACCATCGGCAGGAACGCGAAGCCCGTCTTGATCGGCGAGTACATCAGGATCGTCTGCAGGTAGAACGTCAGGAAGAGGAAGACGCCGAACATCCCGACGCATGCCAGGCCGAGGCCGAGGTACGCGCCGCCGCGGGCGCGGTCGAGCACCACGCGCATCGGCAGCAGCGGGTTCGAGACGCGGGTCTCGATGATGACGAACAGCGCGACGAGGATGAGTCCGCCGATCAGGAACGCGAGGGTGGTCGGCGCGGTCCAGCCGTCCGACTCGGCCTTCGAGCAGCCGTACACGATGCCGAGCACGCCGAGCGAGACGGTGATCGTGCCGAGCAGGTCGAGGCGCGGCTTGCCCTCCGGGCGCTGGTTGACGAGCAGGGCGACCGCGGCGATCGCAGCCGGTACGGCGAGCACCAGGTTCACGTAGAGGCACCAGCGCCACGACAGGTACTCCGTCAGGAAGCCGCCGAGGATCAGGCCGATCGCGGCGCCCGCACCGGCGATCGCGCCGTAGATGCCGAACGCCTTGCCGCGCTCATCCGGATCGGTGAACGTCGTCGTCAGCGTCGAGAGCGCAGCCGGCGCGAGCAGTGCGCCGAACAGGCCCTGCGCGGCGCGAGCGATCACCAGCACCTCGAAGTTCGGCGCGCTCCCGCCGACCGCGGACGCCACCGAGAAACCGATCAGACCCGCCAGCAGCACGTTCTTGCGGCCCACGATGTCGGCCAGGCGACCGCCGAACAGGAGCAGCGAGCCAAACGCGAGCGTGTACGCCGTGATGATCCACTGGCGATCCGCATCCGAAAAGCCCAGATCCATCTGCGCCGACGGCAGCGCGATGTTGACCACCGTGCTGTCGAGCACGACCATCAGCTGCGCGATGCCGAGCAGGGCGAGAATCGCCCAGCGGCGGGCGTGATGCGGATTGTGCGCGTGGTCGGTCACGGATGCTCCTGAAAGAACGCAGCGGGCGGGGCTGCCCTACGAGAGGGGTTTCGCCATGAATCGCGCGGAGCCTGCCGCTGGCTCAGCGCCCGTTCGGGTCTGTGCTACGTTATGAACGGTTCATAACGAAAGGGCGACATGGCGCGCAGCGCATCTGCAGTGGCATTCTCCGTCGCAGAAGCGGACCTTCCGCGCCTCGAGCGCCTCGTGTCCACGTACGGCCGTGGCAACCGCAGCGAGCTCCTGCGCCTGATGATGGATCGCTTCGAGGCGGCAGAGCGCGCCGAGCGTCTCCGGCGTCTGCAGGAGTACGGCGCCGCCAAGGCCGCCGAACGCGGCCTCTCGCAAGCCGACGCGGTCGCCGTCGTGCGTAAGGCACGCCTCGCGATGGCCGAGGCTGGTTGACGCTGGCGCATCCCGTCGTCTTCGACGTCAACGTCCTCGTCGGCGCGGTTGCGTCCGGCACGACGAAGTTCGAATCGTGGCCGAGCCCGCCACCCGTCAGCGACAACCCGTTCGCCGACTGTCTCGGCATCGTCAACGACGCGCGCGAGTTCGCGTTGTTCCTCTCCGAGCACATTCTCGCCACGACGGTCTTCGTACTCACGCATCCCGAGCACGGGTTCGGCTGGGACGTCACGCACGCACGGGACTACGTCCAGGTCCTGCTGGAGATCGCTGCCGCGTCGGGTGGCGCGATCATCGACCCGGTGGTTCGCGTGAACGATGCGGCCGACGAGGAGGACAACCGCATTCTCGAGCTGGCGCTGACCTGCGAAGCCGATCTTGTCGTCAGCGACGACGCGCATCTCACCGATCTCTCACCGTGGCGCGGTCGGCCGGTGCTGCGTCCCGTGGAGTTCACGGCCCGCACGGATGCGATGCGGCGGGCGGATCGACGGGGTCGCCGGTAGAAGGGGTGGGGCGAGCACTCCGAGCGGCTGTCAGGGGGCGGCAGAGGCGGAGAGGGAGGGATTCGAAAGCCCGCGCCGTGCGGTTGGAGGAGGTGGGGCGGTTGCTCGCGGGTGCCTTCGTCGATGCTGCTCAAGCTGAGCGGAGCTCGGCTTGACGAGGCTGATTGCGTGGTGGCCCTGATGGTGTGCAGCACTCGGCGAACACCCTCGGTGTGACCGAGGATTCGAAGCGGTGGATGGGAGGGGCGCTGGAATGTCCAACAGGCGCGACCAGCAGAGGCGGAGAGGGAGGGATTCGAACCCTCGGTTGAGGTAAACCCCCAACAACGGTTTTCGAGACCGCCACCTTCAACCACTCGGTCACCTCTCCGCGCAGTAGGTAGCCTAGCGAGGGTTGGGTGCGCCGGGTGTCAGGGGGGAATCGAGAGCCGGCCGGCAGGCGTCCTAGGAATCCTTCTGTAGCAGATCTGCTACAGTGAGCGCGTGAACGTCATTCCGCAACGCGAGCTCCGCAACAACTGCTCCGACGTCCTTCGACGCGCCGAGGCGGGCGAGAACTTCGAGATCACCGTGGACGGCCGGCCAGTTGCGCGGCTCACGGGCATCGCCACGCGGCGTCAGTTCGTCCCCGTCGAGGACTTCATGCGGTTGTTCGCCACGCCGATGCATCCCGATTGGGAGTCCTTCAAGGCGGACGTCAACGAGGGGATTGACTTTGATATCCACGATCCGTACGAGCGACGACGCTGAAGGCGCTCCTCGACACGTCGGTGGTGATCGATCCCGTTGGGGCGGACATTCCCCCTGGCACGACGCTTGCGATCTCGTCGATCACCGTCGCCGAGCTCGGTATGGGCATCGTCCGCGCTGCAGACGACAGTGAGCGGGTCAAGCGCACGATCAATCTGCAGCGTGCGCGTGCCGTGTTCGAGGAACTGCCGGTGGACGGCAGCGTTGCCGAGGCGTTCGTCGCCACCGCGACGGCGGTGCGCGCCGAGGGCCGAGATCTCCGACCGCGGTCGTTCGACCTGCTTATCGCGGCCACGGCTCTCGCGTACGAGCTGCCCCTCTACACGCGGGACATCAAGGATTTCATGGCGCTCCGCGACCTGATCGACGTGCGACCCATCAGCTGATCGCTCGTTGCGCGCGGATCACGATCACCCCGGTGCTGGCGACGTCTCGAGCGCCGCTGCCAGGTGCGCGTTGTTCTGAACGATGACCGCGGAGGCGGGCGGCGACCGAAATGGGAGATAACCGTCTATTTCGCCGTTCGCACCGGCGCAACGCCGTAGCGTGGACGGCGATGACCGCTCGTCCTACTGTGGGCACATGGGGGATACAGTCGTAAGCCGCGAGGATGGGAACCGGACGCTGCTTGAGCCAGGGTTCGTCCGCCGCGCCCTGGTGGTCGAGGACGACGTGTTCACGCGCTCCCTCGTCGAGCACCTCTTGGAAGGCGCGAGCTTCACGGTGCTGGCGTGCGCGTCGAGCGCCGAGGCGATCGACGCCTTCGCAGGCTTCGACCCCGACGTGCTCGTCGTCGACATCCAGCTCGGCGCCGCTCCCAACGGCGCGCAGCTCGCCGAGGCGCTGCGTCAACGAGCGCCGTACCTCGGCGTCGTCGTCATCTCCAATTTCCCCCTCGCCGAGACGGCCGGCATGGGGCAGCCGCTGCCAGCCGGCGCCGCGTACCTCCACAAGGGGCAGATCGAGGAGCCGAGGCTCCTGCTCGAGGCGATCGACTCGGTGCTGATCGATTCCATGCCGCGCATCGTGCGCTCCGCCCCGAAGGAGGGCTCGCCGCTCGCCCGGCTCAGCCCCGCCCAGCTCGCGATCCTCCACCAGATCGCGCTCGGCCTCAGCAACGCCGAGATCGCGCGTCAGCGTGGAACCTCGCTGCGCAACGTCGAGAAGCTGGTCAGCCGCATGTTCGGGGCGCTCGGCGTGTCGGAGGATCCGGCGCACAACCCGCGGGTCGCCGCGACGCGCATCTACATCGACGCAATGGGCGTGCCACGGGACGAGGCGTGACGACCTTCAGGCGAATCGGCGGGCCGAACGCGATCAGCGCGTGGTCCGTGCTGCTGCCCGGGCTGATCTGGCCCGTCGTGGTTTGGAGCAACCCGCGCGTCGGCGGCTCGGTCGCCCAGTGGGCGCTGATTGGCGGTGCGGCGCTGATCGCCACGGCCGCCGTCCTCCTGCTTGCACGGCTGACCCTGCTGCCGTGCCGAACGCGCGCTCCACGGCCGTGGCTGGCACTCGCCGCCTTCGCGGTCGCCGGAGCCGTGCACGGCGGGGTCTCCGAGTGGCTCCGCATCGCGCTCGGTGTCGACGCGGAGGTCTCGGTCGGGCGCGTGATCCTACGCGTGGGCCTCGCCGTGGCATGGCTGTCGATCATCGCGCTCGCCGTCGACGAGAGCCGCCGCCATCGCGAGGTCATGCGCGACCTCGCGCGGCATCTCGCCGAGCAGCGCGAGGTCGAGCGCCTGGAGCGTGGCCGCCTCGAGGAGCTCGCGCGCGAGGTCCGGGTTGACGCAGTGGCACCGGTACTGGCGGCGCTCGAGCGCATCCGCGGCTCGCTGCGCGCCACCGACGGCGCCGAGGGTGAGGCGGCGCTTCGGCTCGGCGCGGTGATCGAGCGGCAGGTGCGGCCGCTCAGCCATGCTCTGCTTGACGACGTGGCTGGCTGGGAGCCGCCGCGCCTGTTCTCCGCGCCCGATCCGTGGAGCCGGCGGCTCGCGCGCATCGCCTCGGCGGCGTGCAGTCGGCCGATGCTCTACCCGTGGCTCACCGCCGTGGCGTACGAGGCCAACGTCACGCCGATGCTCGTCGAGCAGGGCGCCCCGTGGATCGTGGTCGCGGTCAACGCTGTGCTCGGCGCCGCGATCCTCGGCGGCGTCGGTGTGCTGGCAAACCGCCTGATCGGCGATCGCCTCGGCGCGTCAGGTCCGGTCGTCCGAATGCTCGCGGTGATCGGCGCCAGCGTCGCGGCGATCGCCGTCGGCGACGCGATGTTCGCGACGCTCGCCGGCGCGTTCTCGGATGGACCCGCCTGGTACCCGATCACCCTCGTCACCTATCCGGTGGTGGTCCTCCTGTTCAACGTCGTCGGCGGCGTCGGTCGCGATCGACGTGCCGAGGATGAGCGCCTTGCCGCCGCCGCGCGCGAGCTCGACTGGGCGGTGGCGCGGATCGCCCAGCGCGTGCGGCACGAGCGCCGCATCCTCGGCGCCTGGCTGCACGGGCC
>JBPCSK010000261.1:0-1974 GCA_051007275.1 Gaiellales bacterium
GGCCGCCGAACTGCACGACGACGCCGACCGGCTGCTCACGCGCGATCACCTCGAGCACGTCCTCGATCGTGAGCGGCTCGAAGTACAGGCGATCCGACGTGTCGTAGACGGTGCTGACCGTCTCTGGATTGCAGTTGATCATCACCGCCGCGTAGCCGAGGCGCCGCAGCGTCATCGCCGCGTGCACGCAGCAGTAGTCGAACTCGAGCCCCTGGCCGATGCGGTTCGGGCCCGAGCCGAGGATGATCACGCTCGGACGGTCGTCCTCGACCTTCTCGTCGAACGCGTCGTAGCAGGAGTAGCGGTACGTGCTCCGCGCCTCGACCTCCGCCGCACACGAGTCGACGCTCTTGAAGCTCGGGATCACGCCGAGGCCGCGGCGATGATCGCGCAGCGTCTTCTCGTCGGTGCCGACCAGGCTCGCGAGCTGGGCGTCGCCCAGGCCCATCTGCTTGGCGCGGCGCATCGTCGACGCGTCGAGACCATCGAGGCCGAGCGCCTTCACGGCGTTCTCCTCCGCCACGATGCGCGCGAACTCCTCGAGGAACCACGGGTGGATCTCGCTCTCGGCGCTCAGCGCCAGCGGATCATCGCCCGCCCGCAGGCGGCTGAAGATCAGGTCGTAGCGATCCCACTTGGCCACCTCGAGGCTGCCCTCGGTGCGCGCCATGGCGTCGAGCTCGCGGCTGCGCAGCGCCTTGCCGAAGCTCTCCGCGAACGTGCGGCCGATCGCCATCGCCTCGCCGACGCTCTTCATCTGCGTGGTGAGGGTGTCCTCCGAGCCGGCGAACTTCTCGAACGCGAAGCGCGGCAGCTTCGTCACGACGTAGTCGAGCGTCGGCTCGAAGCTCGCCGGCGTCGTCTGCGTGAGATCGTTCGGGATCTCGTCGAGCGTGTACCCGATCGCGAGCTTCGTCGCGACCTTCGCGATCGGATAGCCCGTCGCCTTCGACGCCAGCGCCGATGAGCGGCTCACGCGAGGGTTCATCTCGATGACGACGACCTCGCCCGTCTCGCGGTTGAGGGCGAACTGCACGTTCGACCCGCCGGTCTCCACGCCGACCGCGCGGATCACCATCGCCGCCGCATCGCGCAGCGCCTGGAACTCGCGATCGGACAGGGTCATGGCGGGCGCGACGCAGACGGAATCGCCCGTGTGCACGCCCATCGCGTCGAGGTTCTCGATCGAGCAGACGATCACGACGTTGTCGTGCTTGTCGCGGATCACCTCCAGCTCGAACTCGCCCCAGCCCTTCACCGACTCCTCGATCAGCACCTGGCTGATCGGGCTGGCGCTGCAGCCCTTGCCGACGAAGTGCCGTAGCTCGTCGAGGTCGGCTGCGAAGCCGCCGCCCTCGCCGCCGAGCGTAAAGGCCGGGCGGATCACCATCGGCAGCCGCAGCGTGCCATCGGCGACCAGCTTCTCGGCCTGCTCGACGCTCGTCACCGTCTCGCCGCGCGCGGTCCGCAGGCCGATGCGCGCCATCGTCCGTGCGAACAGCTCGCGATCCTCGGCCGTGCGGATCGCGTCGATCGAGGCACCGATCAGCTCGATGCCGAGCTCGTCGAGCACGCCCGCCGCCTGCAGATCCAGCGCGGCGTTGAGCGCCGTCTGGCCGCCGAGCGTCGGCAGCAGCGCGTCGGGGCGCTCGGTGCGCAGCACGCCGGCGATGCCCTCGACGTCGAGCGGCTCGATGTACGTGCGGTCGGCCCAGCCCGGGTCGGTCATGATCGTCGCCGGGTTCGAGTTGATCAGGACCGTCTCGTAGCCCTCCTCGCGCAGCACGCGCAGGGCCTGCACGCCCGAGTAGTCGAACTCGCAGGCCTGCCCGATCACGATCGGGCCGGAGCCGATGACGGCGATCTTCTTGAGGTCGTCTCGGCGCGGCATCAGCGGTGCTCCGTTCGGGTCGAGATGTGAACCGCCCCGGATGTCAGGAAGGGGTCAGACCCTTTCCTGACACGGCACGGTAG
>JBPCSK010000262.1:0-1124 GCA_051007275.1 Gaiellales bacterium
CTCGACAGCCTTGCCACCGTGCTGGCCGCCGATGGCGCCGCGCGTGTCCGCGTCGCGTCCCGCATCGCGGAGGGCATCGCGTGAGCTGGGTCTACGTCATCGTCGGCCTGCTCGTGCTGATCCTGATCCACGAGCTCGGCCACTTCGTCGTGGCGCGCCTCGTCGGTGCGAAGGCCACGCGCTTCCTCGTCGGCTTCCCGCCGGTCGCGCTGTCGTTCCGGCGTGGCGAGACCGAGTATGGGCTGGGCATGATCCCGCTCGGCGGCTACGTCCGCATCGTCGGCATGAACCGTCCGCTGCCAGAGGATGTGATCGTCTGCCAGGACGCGATCGAGGAGATCGACCTGCGCCGCCCCGAGGGCCAGCGTGACCTCCTCGGCCCCGCGGCCGCGCACCTCAAGAGCGCGATCGCCACCGACGCCTCGCCCGCCGAGTGCCAGACCGCCGCCGATCGGGCGCGCCTCGCGCTCGACGCCGATCAGCACCTCCTGCACCCCAAGACGTACAAGGAGACGCGCAAGAACCTCGAGCGCCTCCACGACGACCTTGACCGCCGCGCCTACTGGCGCCTGCCGGTCTGGAAGCGGATCTCGATCATCTTGGCCGGTCCGGGCGCGAACGTGCTGGCCGCGCTCGTGTTGCTGACCATCTTCTTCTGGCACGGCGTGCCCCTGCAGAAGCCGAGCACCGATGTCTCCGCGGTCTCCGGCACGCCCGCCGTCACCGCCGGCCTCAAGCCCGGCGACACGATCACCGCCGTCAACGGCACGTCCGTGCACGGCGACTGGAAGCTCGTCAGCAAGCAGGTGCAGGCGGCGGGTGGCGCGCCGGTGACGCTCACGGTCATGCGCGACGGCGCCACGCAGACGCTCAAGGCCGTGAAGCCCGAGAACGTCGATGGTCGCTGGCTCGTCGGCTTCAGCTTCGAGCAGAAGCCCGATGGCGTGCGACGCGAGTCGCTGCCGGCGGCCGCCGCGGACTCGGCGCGCTGGTCGTGGTTCGTCACCAAGGAGTCGCTGACCGGCCTGACACGGATCGTCACGACCTCCGACGGGCACAAGCAGGTGTCGAGCATCGTCGGCATCACCGCGACCTCCGAGGAGAGCGTCAAGTCCGGCAGCTTC
>JBPCSK010000263.1:0-4222 GCA_051007275.1 Gaiellales bacterium
GGCGAAGGACGCACCCTCAGTCCCGCCGAGATGGTCGGCTACCTCGATGAACTCGTCGGCAACTACCCGATCGTCTCGATCGAGGACGGCTGCTCCGAGGACGACTGGGACGGCTGGGCGCTGCTCACCAAGACGCTCGGCGACCGCGTGCAGCTCGTCGGCGACGACCTCTTCGTCACGAACCCCGAGCGCCTGCGCATGGGCATCGACAAGGGCGCCGGCAACGCGCTGCTCGTCAAGGTCAATCAGATCGGCACGTTGTCCGAGACTGCTGACGCCATCGAGGTCGCGCGCGGCGCCGGCATGCGCGCTGTCATGTCGCATCGCTCGGGCGAGACCGAGGACGTCACCATCGCCGACCTGGCGGTGGCCTTCAACACGGGCCAGATCAAGACGGGCGCCCCGTCTCGCTCGGACCGCGTCGCCAAGTACAACCGGCTGATCCGCATCGAGGAGCAGCTCGGCTCGCGGGCCGTGTATCCGGGCCGCAAGGCGTTTGCGCAGACCGCCTGATCTCGGTTTCGTAACAGGGTGATCGCGATCACCGTCCAGAGAGAGGGATAGTCCCGGGGCGGACGTACTGTCGGGAACGGTCGCAAGGCCGCTCTCCGTATGAGCACGCGCACCCGCAGCCAGCAGTACACCCGGCATCGTCAGCGCGCCGCTGCGCGCCGTCGCCGCGTGGTGCTGCTGCTCGTCGTCGCCGTGGCGCTGTGCATCGTCGGCGTCGCGCTGGCGTATCCGCAGCTGAAGGGCGCGGAGCCGGCAGCGGTCGTCCCGACCGCGAAGCCCGTCAAGCCGGCGGTGGCGCCTGCCAAGGCGCCGGTCGACGACGCGGCCGCAGCGGCCTCGAACACCGACGCAGCCGCGACGCCCGCAGCGGATGCGACGGGTGCCAACGGCCTGCCGCCGATGCCCGCGGAGGAGTGGCCGGACTGGAAGCCCACGCCGCAGGCGCAGGCCGCGATCGATCTGGCGCTCGCCAACGGTCGCCCGCCGCAGTTCCTCGTCTCGTCGTTCGACGGCGCCGCCGACATCGACATGTACCGCCTGTGGCTGCCCCTCGCGCAGAAGCTGGGCGCGCGCTTCACGTTCTTCGTCAGCGGCATCTACATGCTCCTGCCGCAGAACAAGGATGCGTACCAGCCGCCGCACAAGCCCGTCGGCTTCTCGAACCTGGGCGGCTACTCCGAGCTGGCCGGTTCGAAGGATGCCAAGCAGAACCTGTACGACAACTGGGAGGCCTTCAACGTCGCCCGCATGATGGGCAACGAGATCGGCAGCCACTACGTCTCGCACATCTGCGACGAGTCGAACACCTGGACGGAGGCGGACTGGGTCAGCGAGGCGTCGCAGTGGGAGCGCCTGATGCTCGACGTCAGCAACGTCAACCACCTCGCCAATCCGATCACGCCGGTGGTGACGAAGGACGACTTCCACGGCGGCCGCACGCCGTGTCTGATGGGCGATAAGACTGCGCTCTACTCGGCGACGAAGCAGCTGGGCTGGGAGTACGACGCCAGCCAGGAGGGCATCCTCGGGCAGTGGCCCACCAAGCAGCAGGGCCTGTGGAACTTCCCGCTCCCGTCGATCCATCGCTTCGGCTCCAAGTACGCGACGCTGGCGATGGACTACAACTTCTACTTCAACCACGGCAAGACCGACGATCCCGCACGCCAGAAGACGCTCGAGAACTGGACGTACAAGAGCTACATCGGCGCGCTCAACGGCCTGTACCACTCGAACCGCGCGCCGCTGATCCTCGGCTCGCACTTCGCGACGTGGAACGGCGGCGCGTACAACCGGGCTCTGGTGCGCACCCTCAACAAGGCCTGCACGACCCCCGAGGTCGCGTGCGTCGACTTCATCACGCTCGCCCGCTGGCTCGACCAGCAGTCGCCGGCTCAGCTGGCGCAGTGGAACGCCGGCGATTTCAAGCAGTCGTAGGCGCGACGCGTCCCGATGGGGATCGGGGACACTTCCGCTGTGCAGAGCCGCCCTCCGTACCGTGACGTCGATGTCCTGATCGTCGGCGCGGGCATCGGCGGCCTGACGACGGCGCTGGCCCTTCACCAGCGCGGCATCACCTGCCGTATCCACGAGAGCGTCCGCGAGCTGCGGCCGCTGGGGGTCGGCATCAACCTCCTGCCGCATGCCATGGCGCTTCTCGACCAGCTCGGCGTCGCCGCTGCCGCCGAGACGATCGCCGTGCAGACGGCCGAGCTCGCGTACTACAACCGGCTCGGCCAGCTGATCTGGAGCGAGCCCCGTGGCCGCCTCGCGGGCTATCCAGCGCCGCAGCTCTCGATCCATCGCGGCCAGCTGCAGCTGCTCCTGCGGGATGCGGTCATCGATCGTCTCGGCGCCGAGGCGATCGTGATGGGTGAGGCCCTCACCGATGTGGTGACAGATGCCGAGGGCGGCGTCGCCACCTTCGCCGCGCGTGACGGCGGCACCGGTACGGTGCGTGCGCCGATCATCGTCGCGGCCGACGGGATCCATTCCGTTGCGCGCGAGCGGCTGCATCCGGGGCAGGGCGCCGTGGGCTACGGGGGTCGCATGCTCTGGCGCGCGACCACGCTGGCGAGGCCGTACCTCACTGGTCGCACGATGATCATGGCGGGGCACTCCCGGCAGAAGTTCGTCTGCTATCCGATCACCGAGCCCGACGCCGAGGGGCTGCAGACGATCAATTGGATCGCCGAGCTCGCGGTGGACCGCGACACCCCTCCGGCGCAGGACTGGTCGCGGCGCGTGGAGACGTCGATCTTCCGCCAGCCGTTCGCAGACTGGCGCTTCCCGTGGCTCGATATTCCCGCGCTGATCGACGGGGCGGAGGCGGTCTACGAGTACCCGCTCACGGATCGTGAGCCGCTCGCCCGGTGGACGGATGGCTGCGTGACGCTGCTCGGCGACGCCGCGCACGCGATGTATCCGATCGGCTCGAACGGCGCATCGCAGAGCATCCTCGATGCGGTCGCGCTCGCCGCTGCCGTGGCCGAGCACGGACCGACCACGTCGGCGCTCCTTGCGTACGAAGCCGAGCGTCGTGAGCCGACCACGCGCATCGTCCTCGCCAATCGGGGCAATGGGCCCGAGCAGGTGATGGAGCTCGCCGAACAGCGCGCGCCCGAGGGCTTCGATGACGTTGAGCAGGTAATTTCGCGAGCGGAGCTCGAGGAGATCGCCGCGCAGTACAAACAGCTGGCGGGCTTCGCCATCAACCAGGTGGAGGGGACATGATGCCCGAGCTGGAGCCGATCGCAACCGCTGTGGCCGAGCTGGCCGAGCCGTACGTCATCGGCGAGACGGGGGCGGGCCTGCGCGAGGCGATCCCGATCAGCGGTGGCACCGTCACGGGCGCGCTGCTGAGCGGCCACATCGAGCCCGGTGGCGTGGACTGGTGCCTGACCCGGAGCGACGGAGTGGCTGAGGTCTGGGCGCGCTATGCGATCCGCTGCGACGATGGCGCGAACGTGATGGTGACGAACGCCGGACCGGTGCATCCGCAGCCGGACGGGACGTACGCGGGCTTTACCGTGCCGCAGTTCGAGTGCGGCGCTCCCGGGTACGAGTGGACCCGCACGGGTGTCTTTCTCTGCTCGCTGCTCGCCGCAGCCGACGGTGCGTCCGTGCGGCTCGAGTTCTTCCGCGTGCGCTGAGCGTCACGTGCCGGGCTGCGGGCCGTCGTAGCCCGCGATGATGATCAGATCGCCCTCGCTGCCGCTGAGACGCAGCGCCTTCGCTGCGGCGTACTCGGGTGAGGCATAGCAGTCGAGTGCGGCCTGGTACGTGGGAAACTCGATCACCACGTTGCGAGACCGTGCCGATCCCTCGGCCTCCTCGAAGGGCCCGCCGCGGACGACGAAGCGCGCGCCGAACCGTGCGAAGGCGGCGCCGTTGGCCGTGATGTACGCCCCGTAGGCCGCCTCGTCGTGGACGTCGACGCGGGCGATCCAGTAGCCCTTGGGCGCGCCCATGGTCAGCGGTTGCCGACGGAGAACGGCGTCTCGCCGGGGAAGATGTAGCCGCGACGTCGCGCCTCGCGCACCAGCATCTCGCGCGTGCCGAGCGCGTCGCGCTCCTTGATCGCGCGCTCCTTGGCCACGCGGGCCTCGGCGAGCTGCGAGCGGGCGCCGGCGAGCTCCGCCTGGGCGGAGCGGTAGGCGCGGATCGGCTGCACGAAGAGGATCGCGAGGACGACCACGATGCCGATGACCAC
>JBPCSK010000264.1:0-7457 GCA_051007275.1 Gaiellales bacterium
GCGCGTGCACAGCTTCCTCGATCGTCGCGTGCGTCCGCGCGCGACCTACACGTTCCAGGTCTCGCGCTACTGGCGGCAGACGCTCTCGAACGAGGGCGTTCCCGAGCAGGGGCCGGAAGGCGCACCCGCTGGAACCGTCGATCTCGTCGCCGGCAGCGGCACGCTCCAGTGGGGTCCCGTGCAGCCGGTCTCCCAGCTCGGCTCGCAGCAGCTGACCTCGGGCCAGCTGGCGAAGAACGCCGATGGCTCCGTGACGATCTGGATTGGGCCCACGCTGCACGCCGGTGCGCCCGCCACAAACTGGATCCCGACGCCGTCGCAGGCCTACCTCCAGCAGGTCTATGGGCAGACCCTGCCGGTTGCGAACATCCGGCCGATGCTGCGGATCTACTACCCGACGCCGGGCAGCAACACCGCCCCGAGCATCCTGCCGCCGCCGAACGGCTCGATGGGTGCCACGTGGATGGTGCCGGCGATGCGGGCCATCACCGGCTGACGCCGAGCGTCAGGTCGCGCGCGGACGCACGCGACGATCGAGGAAGCTGTGCACGCGCCGCATGAAGTCGGTGCCGGACGGCGGCGGGTTGAGGAAGATGCCGTGCACGCCGACGCCCTCCGGGAAGAGCATGAACTCGCTGCCCGGCAGCTGCTCATGGATCCAGCGCATCGCGTGCCACGGCACGACGCTCGACTTGCCGCCGTATACGAGCACGGGAATCCCCGAGGCCGCGATCTGGTGGTAGACGTCGGTGTAGGTGTTCGTCAGCGAGCTCCAGAGCTCCAGGCTGATCACCTTGCCGTTGATGCGGCCGGCGAAGCGCATCCAGTCGCGCCAGGCGGACTCCTCGAGGAGGAACGCCGGGTGCGGATTGGCGAGGTCCTGCACCGGGTCACCGGTAGGGCCGCCCATCATGGCGCGGATGTCCACGCGGGTGTTCGGATAGCGATGGGCGGTCGCGTCCCACTCGCCGAAGGAGTGGATCAGCTGGGTGAACAGCGCCGTCGGGTAGGTGGCGAAGCCGCTGGGGAAGGTCGCGTCGGCGATCTGCGCCTCGGCGAGGTTCGCCGGAGACTGGTCGTAGATGAACAGCCCGGTGACGCCCGTCAGGCCCATGTCGGCGATGTACTCGTCGATGACGTTCATGCCGATGCTGTGGCCCATCAGGGCGGTACGGGTGAGATGCAGGTGCCGGCGCACGTCGCGGAGATCCATCGCGAGGCGCGAGATGCGTAGGCCGGTATAGCGCCCGTCACCTGGCCCCTGGTGCGGTGAGCACCACGGGTGGCCGGCGTAGTCACAGCCGCCCCCGGCACCATGGCCGCGCAGCTGGACGACGACGACCCGGTATTCCGGCAGCGCGCTGCCGAAGCGGTCGGCGTAGAGCCGCGCCGAGCCGGTGAACGCGGGTGACACGAGCAGTGCCGGCGCGTCGGCAGGGCCATGCTCGAAGTACTGGATCCGCGCGCCGTCGCTCGCGATCGTGGTGCCCATGTGCGTGTCGGCGGCGCTGGCGGTCGACGACAGCGCGAGCACGCCGGTCACCAGAGCGAGGATTGCGATTGCGGGGAGGCGCGGCATCGGCGGATCGTACCGCGCCTCCGCGGGCGATTGAAGCCACCCAGGCAGCGGCGCCTCGGATACGGTTCGCTGCAGACGAAAGGGGCTCCGATGGCGACATGCGGCGAGGCGGCGATCCGCCTGCTCGAGCAGTACGAGGTGGACACGGCGTTCGGGATCCCCGGCGTGCACACGCTGGAGTACTACCGCGGCCTCGCGGACTCGCCGATCCGCCACGTCACGCCCCGCCACGAGCAGGGTGCCGGCTACATGGCGCTGGGGTACACGCGTGCCACGGGCAAGCCGGGCGTCTGCATCCTGATCACGGGTGCCGGCCTGACGAACGTCGCCACGGCGGTCGCCACCGCGCACCACGACTCGCTGCCGATGCTGATCCTGTCCAGCGGCACCGCCGTCGCTGACGCCGAGCAGGGCCACGGGCCGCTGCACGACCTGCCCGATCAGCCCGCCTTCATGTCGACGATCTGCGAGGTCTCGATCGACGTGCGCGATCCCGCCGAGCTGCCCGAGGCGTTCGCGCAGGCGTGGGAGATCTTCACGTCGCAGCGCCCGCGCCCCGTGCACATCAGCGTGCCGATCGACGTCCTGTCGCAGCCCGCCGCGTGCGACCAGCGCCTGCCGGAGCGCGCCGTGGCGCCGCAGCCCGAGCACACCCTGGTTGAGCAGGCGGCGACGCTGCTGGCCGAGGCGAAGCGCCCGATGCTCCTGCTTGGCGGCGGCGCCTGCCAGGCACAGGCCGAGGCGATCGCACTCGCCGAGCGCGTCGGCGCGCCCGTCACGATGACGATCGCGGCGAAGGGCATCGTTCCCGACGCGCATCCGCTGTCGGTCGGTACCACCACGACGATCTCGCCGATCTTCGAGGAGCTCGAGCAGGCAGACGTCGTGCTCGCGGTCGGCACGGAGTTCTCGGAGACGGACTACTTCTACTCGTCCACGCTCGCGCCGCCGGCGTTCCAGGGCGCGCTGATCCGCGTCGACATCGATGCCGAGCAGCTCGGCAAGCGCCGTCCCGCCGCGTTGCCGATCCACGGCGATGCGGCCAAGACGATGCGCGCGATCGAGACCGTGCTCGCTGAGCGCGGCGTGCAGGGCGACGGCGCGGCGCGCGCAGCGGCGCTGCGCGACGGCAACCACTGGTGGCCCGGTTGCGAGGAGTTCCAGCCGTTTCTCGCCGCGCTCGAGGCGGCGCTACCCGAGGACGGCATCATCGCCGTCGACTCCACGCAGCCTGCGTATGCCGCCGCCCACATGTGGCGTGGGGTGCGGCCGAACGCGTACCTGCCGTACGGCGGCTTCGGCACGCTGGGGCCGGCCCTGCCGATGGCGATGGGCGCCAAGCTTGGCGCGCCTGAGCGTCCGGTGATGTCGCTGTCCGGTGACGGCGGCTTCCTCTTCACGATCCAGGAGCTCGCCACTGCCGTCGATCTCGGTCTGCCGATTGCCGTCGTGCTCTGGCAGAACCACGGCTACGGCGAGATCAAGGACTCGATGGTCCGCGCCGACGTGCCGCCGGTCGCCGTTGACACCTCGGCGCGAGACTTCCTCAAGATCGCCGAGGGCTTCGGGTGCCGCGCGGTGCGAGCCGAGTCGCTCGACACGCTGCCGGGACTCATCCGCGAGGCGTTCGCGGCCGACGGTCCGACGCTGATCGAGGTCGTCGCCGAGCGGGTGGCGCCCTCGGCTCTGCCGGTGCGATGATCCGACGCGCGGTCGTGCTGGCGGGGCTGCTGCTCCTGATGACGGCCGTCGGTGCCAGCGCGGCACCGACGCTCGGGTGGGCGCTCGTCGCCGCACATCCGCATGACCCGACGGCCTTCACCGAGGGGCTCGTGGCCCGTGGCGGCGTGCTCCTCGAGAGCACGGGGCTCGAAGGACAGTCCACCGTGCGCCGCGTCGATCCCGCCACGGGCACGGTGCTGCTCCAGCAGGCGCTGGCACCCTCGCTGTTCGGCGAGGGGCTGACGGTGCTCAAGGGCACCGCGATCCAGCTGACGTGGAACGACCACCGGATCTTCAGCTACGACCCATCCACGCTGGCGCGCACCTCGGCGCGGCGCTACCCGTTCGTCGGCTGGGGGCTCACGACCGACGGTCGCCAGCTGATCGCCAGCGACGGCACGAGCACCGTGCGGTGGCTCGACCCAGCGACGCTGAAGGTCGGCCGGCGAATCACCGTGCGCGACGGCGAGCGGGAGGTCGATCAGCTCAACGAGCTCGAGCTGATCGACGGCGTCCTGTGGGCGAACGTCTGGCACAGCGATCGCATCGCGCTGATCGATCCGGCCGACGGGCACGTGCGCGCGTGGCTCGACATGACGCGCCTGCGTGCGCAGCTGAGCGCACCGGGCGAGGTCCTCAACGGCATCGCGCGCTACCCCGGCACGGCGGACGTCGCGGTGACGGGGAAGGACTGGCCGCAGCTGTTCCAGATCCGTCTGGCGGGTCGGATCCCCGCCTAGTTCGGAATGGGGTCTGACCCCAAACCGAACCTAGACCAGCTCGAAGCGGATCGGCAGCGCGCCGACCTGCAGCGTGCTGGCACCGAGGGCATGGAGCTTCTCCTTGCCCTCGACGATCGTCAGGAAGTGGTTGCCTGCGAGCTGGCCGGCCTTCGAGGCGAAGCAGCACGGCCCGTACGGGAAGAGCAGCTCGCACTCGGAGATGCCGCCGGGGTACCAGAGAATCTCTCCGGGGGAGGGATGGCTCGTGGCGTCCTCGAAGGGCACGCCGAGATCGAAGTCACCGAGCGGAATCCAGCACGACTCGCCGCTCCAGCGCACGTGGATCATCCGGTTCTCGTAGGGCAGGAGCGAGAGGAACGCCTCGCAGGTCTTCGGAGCCTTCTCGGGCTCCATGCGCGCCAGGAACTCCACGTCGCCGCTGGTGATGCGGATCATCTGCTCTGCCATTGCCACTGCCTCTCTCGGATCGATGGGGGAATGATGCCCGACCCGGATTGCGACGAGGCGCGCTCGATTCCGAGGACGCAATCGCGAGCGTGATCAATCGAGGAGACGTTCGGAGCAATCGTCGAGCACACGACGATCAACGTGCCCGCAGTCTCTGCGACCATGTCCGCACCGATGTCGCGCAGTCCCGACCCAGATCCGCACCGCCTCTCGCCGCAGACGCGTGAGATGCTCGCGGTCCTGCCGCAGAACAACGTCTTCCGCGCGCTTGCGCACGCCGACGCAGCATTCCCGCCGCTGATGGAGCTGACCGCGAGCCTGTGGAACGACGCGGTGCTCGACCAGCGTCAGCGCGAGCTCGCGATCCTGCGCACCGCGCGCCTCGTCGATTCGGCGTACGAGTGGATGCACCACGTCGAAGTCGCGCGCATGGTCGGTGTGACGGAGGCGGAGCTCAATGCCATCGACCTCGGCCGGCTCGATCTCGCGCCGTTCGCCGAGGCCGACCGCCTCCTGCTCGAGGCCGTGCCGCACATCCTCGCGCACCGGCGTTCCGACGATCACGTCTTCGACGCGCTGCGTACGGAGTTCAGCCTGCGTGAGCTCGTCGAGCTCCACCTGGTCGTCGGCCTCTACGCCACGATCGCGGGTGTGGTCGCCGACTTCGATGTTGCGCTTGAGCCGCGCTCGGGGGCCTTCGAGCTGCAGCACGATGCGCGCGGTCCGCGCCTGGGCGGCTAGCCCAGCCGCACATCGGCGATGAGCAGCGATCCGGCACCGGCCGGGTTCGCCTGCAGCATCCACGCGCCGGGAGCGACTTCGTCGAGCAGCGAGCCGCCCAGGCCGGGCGACCCGCCTTGCGGTCCGCGACCGTCGTCGCTGATGCTGACGCGCAGCAGCAGGGGCTCGGGTCGCTCGACGGCGACGTGGATGCGCCGCGCAGCGCCGTGCTTCTTCGCGTTGCCGATCCCCTCCTCGACGATCTGCGCCACGTCGGACACCACATCAACGGGCAGGGCCGCGGGGACGTCGAGCGTGGCGCTGACATCGGTGAACTCGCTCCAGAGGTCGATATGCCGTTGGATCTCCGCCGCGAGGTCCGTCGAGCCGTTGCGCGGCGATGTGCCACCGGCGAGCGCAGTCCGCGCGCCGTTCACGGCCGCATCGAAGGACGCTCCATCGTTCGTCCGCGTCGCGTTCTCGATCGCGAAGGCCGTTGCCAGCAGCGTCGACTGAAGGGTTCCGTGCACATGGCCTGCGAGCTCGCGGCTGACGCGCACGAGCTCCCGGTTCGCCATCACCGCCTTGAGTACCTGCTCGTCGACCTCGTATTCGAGCTCCTCCAGCGATGCATCGCGGCTGCGGAAGGCGGCCACGATCATGCTCGTGGCGATCGTCAGCAGCGCCACCCAGACGACGTTGACCGCGACGATGGTCAGATCCGCATCGGTGAGGTCCATGCGCTGGAGGACCACCGTGCGGAGGGACGTCGTGATCGTGGCCGCCAGCGCTGCAATCGGCAGCAGCCAGTCACGCTGGTGACCAGCCCGAGACCCGAGGCGAACGACGGCCGTCAGCGTCACGAGCACGGTGACGCCTTGCAGCACGCCTGACACTACGCCGTTGTCGAGGGTTGATCGCGTCTCGAGGAACAGCGTTGTCGCGAGGGTGATCACGATGGTGCACCACCAGATCGGTACGGGCTGCCGGCCTACGGTCGAGCGGAGTGACTCAATGAAGCGCGCCTTGGGCAGGGGAACCATCGGGGTTGCGTACAGCCGCTGGCTGAGCGGCCGGAGCTCGTGGTGAGCGGTCCGTTGGAGTCCGCGAGCCATCTCGAGCCGCTCGTCCCGAGTCATGCCGGGATGCGCGCGATCGAGATCGCCGAGGATCGCACGCGTCGTTGCCAGGACCTCATCGTTGACGGCAGCCTCGATCGAGCGCGTCAGCTCGCTGCGCTCCACCCCCCGCGCCTGCAGATCGGCCGCGCGACGCAGCAGCCGATCCCGCTCCTGCCGGTAGCGGGCGATGTCGTCAAGCACCAGGATCACCACCACCATCACGATCGTGGCCATGAATGGCGCGAGCAGGAGCCGGCGATGCGGATAGGCGTCCGGACCGAGCTGGGCTAGGTGAAACAGCACATCCGCCGTGATGCTCTGGGCCATGCCGACCGCGAGCCCGAGCGCGAGCACCATCCACACTGGCACCGGTCGTGTGGCGCGCTGGCGGAAGACTGTGACGTTCGCCAAGGCGAGGACGCCGCCGAAGGCCATGGCGCTGGCGAGCGCGAGACCGAAGGCGGTCACGCGGCGCAAGGGAGAGTCGTCGGTGATCTGCGCGCCGAGTGGCAGGCTGGCGACGGTGATCGCGGCCATCACCACCCATCCCCGGACGGAAATGGCCCACCGACCGCCGAGGCGATCGCGCAGCGACAGGACGTCAGGCACCGTCGCCGGCGGCGCCGCTCATGCGGAGATACGCGCGCGTCAGCAGCACGCGACGATTGCTCGACGGTTCGGTTGGGATCCCGAGCTCGCGCGCCGCGCGCATGATGATGCGCTCGACGGAGGTCTCGCTGATGTACCGCTGTCGTGCGATCTCGGCGTTCGACAGGCCGTCGGCGACGAGGCGGACCACCTCGATCTGCGTGTCCGTGAGACGTGCCACGTCACCCGTCGGCGCTGGCACCGCACTGCGTCCGGTCATTGGCTCCTTGATGGCGAGCGCGATGGAGTCGGCAATGGCGGTCGAGAGGGTCCGCGAGTCATCGAGGTTGCGGCCGGTCAGGCGTGGATCCTCGTAGCTCGTGAGGATCACGATGCCGATATCCGGGGCCAGCGTGCGCAGCTCGACGGCGACGTCGGCGCCGTTCGGACCATCGCCGAGATCGAGGTCGAGGAGCGCGGCCTCGGGCAGCAGCGTCCGTGCGAGGCGGATCGCATCCGCTGCGGACCCGGTATCGC
>JBPCSK010000265.1:0-1195 GCA_051007275.1 Gaiellales bacterium
GCCAAAGCCGTTGCGCGCGGCGACGAGGAGGTGCCGCTCGACACCACCCGCCGTGACGAGATCGGCATGGTCAACCGTGCGTTCGAGGACATGACCGTGCGGCTCGCCGAGGCGCGCGACACGGAGCGCCAGTTCCTGATGCGCGTCTCGCACGAGCTGCGCACGCCGCTCACCGCCATCCGCGGCCAGGTCGACGCGCTCGTCGACGGCATCTTCGAGGACGAGGCCGAGCAGCAGCTGGCCTACGCCGCGATCACGGCCGAGTCGCTGCGCCTCAACCGGCTCGTCAGCGACCTGCTCGACCTCGCGCGCCTGCAGGCCAAGCGCTTCGGGCTCGAGGCCGACGAGGTCGACCTCAACATCCTGCTCGACCAGGTCGTGACGGGTCAGGGCGCCGAGGCGCGCGAGCGCGACATCGAGATCACCCTGCAGTCGGGCACGCTGCCCGTGATCATCGGTGACGGCGATCGCAACCTGCAGATCGTCGGCAATCTCGTCCGCAACGCCGTGCGGTGGACGCCCGATGAGGGCTCGGTGATCGTCAGCGCCCTCGCCGAGGCCGGCCACGTGTGGATCACCGTGGATGACTCCGGCCCGGGCATCGCGCCCGAGAAGCGCGCCGATATCTTCCGCGCCTTCTACACCGAGGACGGCACGGGCACGGGCCTCGGTCTGGCAATCGCCCGCGAGCTCGCGAACGCGATGGGCGGCACCGTCACCGTGGCCGATGCGCCGCAGGGCGGTGCGCGCTTCGTGGTCGAGCTGCCCTGCGTGGCGGCACCGGTGTCCGTCACCGCGTAGTTCGCTGCGTCTGCGTCTGCGCACCGCGCGTGTTCGCGTGGAAGCCGCGCATCGGCACGATGCGACGGCGCCGCTGCGGTCGCCCCACGGCGCGCTCCACGCGCTCGTCGTGCTCGCACCGTTGGCACGGTGGGCGCAGGCGACCGGTGGTCGCCGCGACCCACGTGAGGTGGAAGATGAGCTCGTTCTGGGAGACGCTCTGCGCGATCGCGCAGCGCATGACGGATCGCCGCGGCCAGGGTACGGTCGAGTATCTCGGCCTCGTGCTGGCGGTCGGCGCGCTGCTGCTCGCCGTTTCGGTGCAGGTCAAGGGCGGCGGTGCGGGCATCGGCGGCCAGATCTCGAAGTCGATGGAGAAGGCGATCTCCTCCGTCGCGCAGCCGTAGTGCCGATG
>JBPCSK010000266.1:0-1698 GCA_051007275.1 Gaiellales bacterium
GAGGTACTCGGTCAGCGAGTCGCCGGCGCTATGCGACAGCTTCCAGCCGTTCTCGACGAGCTGCCACGAGGCATCGGCCGCGGCGGCCGGCGTGCCGTTGCCGTTGCGGACCTCGACGCCCATCTTGTCCGGGTTGTACGTCGCCTTCTTGACCTTGGCCTTCGGGTCCTTGGCGACGTCGCGCGAGGCGATCGCGTTGCCCGAGGTCGTATCCGGGTTGAGGAACTCGTCGACGACCTTCTGCACCGCCTGCGGCGTGGCCTCGAGCTTGCCGGGGTACTTCGTCGAGCTCGAGATGTCATCGAGGCGCACCTGCTGCACGTTGCCGCGCGGGATGCTCGCCATCAGCTGGCCGTACTCCAGCAGCGTCTTGGCGTCGGCCGGCTTCTTGTTCGAGCCGAGGATCTTGATGTTGTCACGCAGGATCGAGATCAGCTCGATCAGCCGCGACGCCAGACCCCAGTTGTCGACGCGCTTCTTGAACTCGCGCACGAACGTCTGCTGGCGTGCCATGCGGATCAGGTCGGAGTCCAAGTGCCGGAAGCGCGCGAAGGCGAGCGAGTCGGTGCCGCGCAGCAGCTGGTAGCCCGGCTGGATGTTGATCGACATGTAGTTGTGCGCTTCGGAGCCATCGTTGACGTTGTAGTAGCGCCGGTCGACGGGCAGCCAGACGCCGCCGAAGGTCCCGACGATGCGGGTGAACGCGCGGAAGTCCACGGGGATCAGGTAGTTGATCTGGACGCCGGTGAGCTGCTTGACGGTGGCGAGCGCGAGCGGCTCCTGCCCGATCTCGTACGCCTCGTTGATCGGACGGCGCCCGTAGCCGGGAACGTCGACGATCAGGTCACGCGGGAATGACAGCATCGAGATCGTCTTCGTGCGCGGGTCGACGCGCAGCATCATCATCGTGTCGGAGCGTCCGCCGCTCTCGCCCGGGCGATGATCCTCGCCGATGATCAGCGCGGTGATGGGCTCGTTCGTCGTCGCGATCGCGAGGCCGTTCTGCGCCTCCTGCTGCTGCCTGTTCGACGAGTGCGTCATCGCCGTGACCGTGTCCTGGACGTACCAGTAGCCGTACCCGACCACGCCGAGCACCCCGATCACGAGCAGGGCGCCGATGCCGCCGACGACCCACGGCCAGCGACGGCGGCGCTTGGCGGGCTCCGCGCTGTACAGCGTCATAGGCGGTCGTCCGCCGCTGCCGCCGCCCGCGCCGCCCGCGGACGAGGACACCGCGGGCGCGGACGTCGTGGTGGTCGAGCCGTCGGGGCGGTGCACCTTCATCTTGGGCTTGGCCGGCAGTGCGACGGCGGCCTTGGCCGCAGTCGCCGCGATCACCGCATCGTCGGCGGAGCCGCCGGCGAGAGCCTCGGGCTCAGACGCGTGCGGCAGGTCGGCCGCGTCGTCGGGTGGGGGCGTGTTCGTCTCCACGTGCTTCTACCGGCCCACGACGCGGTTCGACGACCGGTCGCGAGCGGTTGCCTGAGTATACCCCTCGGTTTCCGGGGTTCCTCTCCCGTTTGGGTCCCGAATGTGATCCGGGCGCCTGATGTGCGACGATCCGCCGGATGGCAGCGCCTGCGCAGATCGCCGTCGTCCGCCACGGGCAGACGGAATGGAGCCTGAACGGGCGCCACACGGGCACGACCGACATCCCGCTGACCGACGACGGCCGTGCCGAGGCCCGCTCCTCCGCCC
>JBPCSK010000267.1:0-1496 GCA_051007275.1 Gaiellales bacterium
ACGAGCCGGCGACCGGCAGGACGTCGAAGGCGATCGGCTTCGGATACTGGCGCGCGGCGGGGTTGTCGTTGCCGGCCAGCACGTCGGCGGCCTCCTCGCGAAGGGCATCGATCGCGGACTGGCCCGTGCCGGATACGGCCTGGTACGTGGCGACCGTGATGCGCTCGAGTCCGACCGCATCGCGCACGGGGCGGAGGATCGGCATCAGCTGCATGGTCGAGCAGTTCGGGTTGGCGATGATCCCGCTGTGCGTATGCGCCGCGTGCGGATTGACGTCGGCGACGACGAGCGGCACGTCGGGCTGCATGCGGAACGCCGACGAGTTATCGACGACCGTGGCGCCCGCGGCGACGGCGATCGGCGCCCACTCGCGCGAGCGCGTCGCGCCGGCCGAGAAGATCGCCACGTCGATGCCGTCGAAGGCCTCGGCGGAGACGGCCTGGACCGTCAGCACCTGGCCCTTGAACGTCACCTGCGAGCCGGCGCTGCGCTCGGAGGCGAGCAGCACGAGCTCGTCGATCGGCAGCGAGCGCTCCTCGAGCACCTGCAGCATCGTGCGTCCGACCGCGCCGGTCGCGCCGAGGATCGCGACCCTAGCCACGCACGGCCTCTTCCTCGGTGGGATCCTTCTCGAGCTCGAAGGCGGCATGGAGCGCCTGCACGGCGCGCGGCACCTCGCTCTTCTGCACCATGCACGAGACCTTGATCGGCGACGTCGCGATCATGCGGAGGTTGATGTCGAGGTCGGCGAGCGTGCGGAACATCTTCGCGGCGATGCCGGGATGCGAGCGCATGCCGGCGCCGATCAGGCTGACCTTGCCGAGGTTGTGATCCTCCTCGACCTGCATCTCGCCGAGCGTGCCCTGCGCGTCCTCGATGGCGACGCGAGCGGCGGGGACGTCCTCCGTGGGGACGGAGAACGACAGCTCGGCCACGCCGTGCACCACGTTCTGCAGGATCGTGTCGACGTTGACGCCGTGCTTGGCGACGGCATCGAAGACCGTCGCAGCGGCGCCCGGCACGTCGGGGATGCCGGTCAACGTGAACACGACCTCCTTCTCGTTGTGCGTGACACCGGAGATGATCGCCTCTTCCATGCCTTCCTCTCCAATCCAGGTTCCCTCCTCGTCCGAGAAGGTCGAGCGGGCGTGCACGCGCACGCCGTGGTTGCGAGCGAGCTCCACCGAGCGGAGCATCAGGACCTTGGCCCCCGACGCGGACATCTCGAGCATCTCGTCGTAGGAGATGCGGTCCTGCTTGCGTGCGTCGGGGACGATGCGCGGGTCGGCGCTGAACACGCCGGCGACGTCGGAGTAGATCTCGCAGGCGGCGCCGAGCGCGGCGGCCAAGGCGACGGCGGTGGCGTCGGACCCGCCACGCCCGAGCGTGGTGACGTCCTTCGTCTCGGGCGAGACGCCCTGGAAGCCCGCGACGAGGACGATCTTGCCGTCGTCGAGCGCCTCGACGACGCGGTCCGCGCGGATCTTCGTGATCTT
>JBPCSK010000268.1:0-7071 GCA_051007275.1 Gaiellales bacterium
GCGCAGGGTGACCCCGTGTCGCCCATCAGGCAGAAGAGCGACACGGGCGCGGTGGCGCTGGAGTACGAACCGCGCCCGGTGCCGATGACACGGCCGTTCACGCTCAGCAGCGCCGGCAACCAGAGGCCGTCGGTGCCGGTCGGGAGCGCGATCTGCCACGGCACGGCGTCCACACCGGAGGCGACGTAGGGCTGCCCCGCACACGCGGCGCCGGCTCCGCCATTGGCCGCCATGTCGAGGCAGAGGACCCTGCCGGTGCGCGCCTCGACGGTGTAGATGCGGCTTCCCGCAACGGCGAGCCCCTCCACGCAGCTGAAGGGGTAGCTTCCCCAGCCCGTGGCACAGAACCCGGGGTTGTAGTTGCCCGGACCGCCAGCACCGAGGACCTTGAATGCGGACGCCGAGGTGCCACCGCACCATGCTGGTCCCTGGGACGGACCGCTGCCGAGGTTGCTCACGTCGACGCAGGCGAATCCCGTCTGCGTGCCGCCGTCATTCGTCGGAAACCAGAGACGGCCCGTGGCGCTGTCGACCCAGCCCGACGAATGCATGCCGGTGTTGAGCCCCGAGAGCGAGAAGGGCCAGCCGCTCCCGCACGACGCGCCCGTGCGGGTGTGGCAGTCGACGCGCGGGTTGTACCCGCCGAAGGGCGAGCCGTTGTGGTGCCAGATGTTGTAGACGCGCCCGGCGTTGTCGAAGAAGACGTTCCAGCCGTCGCCGCCTCCGCCGCCGGAGAACGCCCCGGATGGCGGCGGGGGAGCGGATGCGGACTCGGTGCCGCCCGTGGATGCGGTGCCCGCCACGGTCCCCGCAGCACGGACCGCCCGAATGCCAGCCCAGTCGGCCACCGACGTCGGAGCCGGTCCGAACGTGGTCCCGTCGCTCGAGAAGGTGGTGACCCAGCCCTGCGGCGCCGTGACCTGCGCCGCGCTCCCCACGCGGAGGTAGGTGGGATCGAACGCCTGTGTGATCACCTGGCTCGTCCCACTCGTGGCGCCGGCGGCGGGCAGGCCGGCGACTGCTCGCAGGTCCGTCGAGCTGGCCACGGTCCCAGGCGACGCGTCGATCGTTGCCGTGCTCGCTACCGCCGATGCCGTGAGCAGACCGAGCAGCAGCAGGCCGAGTGGGGCGAGCGCGAGCCGCAGCAGCAGCTGTCGCCGAGAGTGGAAGCCAGGGGCGATGGACGTCATGGCACAGAAGATCCAATAGGACTCTATGCAGCATATACGGTAATTTCTACTTTACATTCGCCCGGGCACAACGCTTCTATGCCGGAATCCCCGTCGCAGCGGCGATCCTCTGACCTCCAGTCGGAACTACGATCAGAGCACGACGTTGAGAGCGTCGGTCGCACGGCCGAGATAGCGACGCACGGTCGCCAGCTCGGCGGCGGTGAATTCGCTCTCGATCTCCTGCATCGCGTTGAAGACCGGCTGGAGATGCCGCGCGACCTCGGGATACGCCTTCGCGGTGCCGCTCACGATCACGCGTCGCGCGTCTGCCGGATCGGACGCGCGCTCGACGAGGCCATGCACCTGCAGCCGATCAACGACCTGCGAGCCCGCGGCCTGGGTCAGACCCAGTCGCGTGGCCAGCTCGGATGGCCCCATCGGCTGCTCCCCGATCAGCAGAAGGCCATCGACATCGGAGCGCGATAGGCCCATCCGCGAACCGAGCCAGCCGTTCAGCTGCGGAAACGCGGACATGAGCTCGCGCAGCGCGGCGTACGTCTCCGTCGGCGCGTCATGGGCCGGCGCTGATGTCTTGCGGGAGGACGCCACGGCGAGATCATCGCACGGCGCCGCGCGCGAATGACGTAGATCAGCCCTGCGCGTCGGAACCGATGTCGCGCCGCAGCTGCCTGCCGTCGAACGCGATCATGTCAGCCGCCGCGTAGGCCGCCTCGGCGGCTGCTGCGCCGTCGGCGCCACGTGCGGTGACAGCGAGCACGCGACCGCCGGCCGTGACGAGCTGACCGCCGTCGATGGCCGTACCGGCGTGGAACACCGCGACATCACGCGCGCGGCCGGCATCGGCGACGCCGCTGATCGGCGTGCCCGATTCGGACGACGCCGGATAGCCGCGCGAGGCGAGGACCACCGTCACGGCCGCACCGGGGATCGTGCGCAGCGTGCCGTCCTCCAGCGTGCCGTTGGCGCACGCCATCAGGAGCGGCAAGAGGTCCTCACCGAGCCGCGGCAGCACCGCCTCGGTCTCGGGATCGCCGAATCGTACGTTGAACTCGAGCACGCGCGGACCGGTCTCCGTGAGCATCAGCCCCGCGTACAGGCAGCCGGAGAATGGGATGCCGCGCTCGGCGAGCTCGCGCAGGATCGGCTTGTGCACCGTCTCGACGATCCGCTGGGCCTCCTCGTCGGAGACGCCCGGCGCTGGGGAGATCGCGCCCATGCCGCCGGTGTTCGGCCCGGTGCCGCCCTCACCGATGCGCTTGTAGTCGCGCGCGCTCGGCAGCGGCACGGCCGCCTCGCCATGGCACAGCGCGAGCACCGACAGCTCGGGGCCCTCCATGCGCTCCTCGATCACCAGCGTCGCGCCGGCCTGGCCGAGCGCACCACCGAGCAGCTCCTGCGCGGCCTGCTCGGCCTCGGCCGCGTCGCTGCAGACGATCACGCCCTTGCCGGCGGCGAGGCCATCGGCCTTCACGACGCAGCGGCCGCCAAGCGCGTCGATCGCGTGGCGCGCCTCGTCGAGCGTGGTGACGGTGAATGCCTTGGCGGTGTCGACGCCGGCGGCCTCGAGCAGCTCCTTGGTGAAGGCCTTCGAGCCCTCGACCTGCGCGGCCGCGGCGCTCGGGCCGAAGACGGCGATGCCCGCCGCGCGCAGTCGATCGGCCAGTCCGAGCACGAGCGGCACCTCGGGCCCGACGACGACGAGGTCGACGCCGAGCTCCTGCGCGAGCGCAACCTGGCCGTCGATGTCATCGACCTTGACCGCGTGGCACTTGCCCACCAGCGCGATGCCGGGGTTGCCCGGCGCGGCGTGGACCTCGAGACAGTGCGGGCTCGCGGCGATCACGGACACGAGCGCGTGCTCGCGCCCGCCCGAGCCGACGACGAGGATCCTCAACGGGCGCTCCGCGCCACGGCCTCCATGCCGTGCGGCGCGAGGACCTGATCGCGGCGAACGCCGACGCCCACGAGGGTGACCGGGATGCCGAGCTGATCGGCAACCCACTCGACGTAGTCGCGGGCGGCCTGCGGCAGCTGGTCCCACTCCGTCGCGTCGGAGATGTCGGCATTCCAGCCCGGACGCTCCTCCCACACCGGCTCGGCATGGTGGAAGTCGGACTGGTGCGCCGGGAACTCCTCGGTGATCGTGCCGTCGGGGAGCTTGTACGCCACGCAGACGGGGATCGAATCGAAGTCGCTGAGCACGTCGAGCTTGGTCAGCACGAGCTCGGTCAGGCCATTGAGACGCACCGCGTAGCGCAGACCGACGAGATCGAGCCAGCCGCAGCGGCGCTCGCGCCCCGTCGTGGTGCCGAACTCGGCGCCGATGTCGCGGATCTTCGCGCCGCGCTCCTCGTCGGCCTCGCTCGGGAACGGCCCCGCGCCGACGCGCGTGAGGTACGCCTTGGCGATGCCGAGCACGCTGTCGATCTTGGTCGGGCCGACGCCGGTGCCGGTGCAGGCACCGCCGGCGATCGGGTTCGACGAGGTGACGAAGGGGTACGTGCCGTTGTCGAGGTCGAGCAGCGTGCCCTGCGCGCCCTCGAACAGCACGCGCTTGCCGGACTTGAGCGCCTGGTCGATCAGCAGCGAGGTATCGGCGGCATACGGCTCGAGGCGCGCGGCAAACGGCGCCAGCTCCTCCACCACCTTGTTCGGATAGAGCGGCCCCTGGTCGCGACCGCGCAGGATCTCGCGGTTGCGGATCGCCAGCGCCGCGGCGACCTTCTTCTGCAGGATGCCGAGGTCGAACAGGTCCTGCACGCGGATGCCGACGCGCGACGCCTTGTCGGCGTACGCCGGTCCGATGCCGCGGCGCGTCGTGCCGATCTGCAGCGAGCCGAGGCTCACCTCGTTCTGCGAGTCGAGCAGGCGGTGCCACGGCATGATCACGTGGGCGTTCATCGAGATCCGCAGGCCAGCCGTCGAGCGGCCGCGCGCCTCGAGGGCGTCGAGCTCGCCGACGAGCACCTCGGGATCGATCACGACGCCGTTGCCGAGGATGCAGAGCTTGTCGGGCTCCAGGATGCCGCTCGGCAGCAGGTGGAACTTGAACGTCTCGTCGCCGTGCACGACCGTGTGGCCGGCATTGTTGCCGCCCTGGTAGCGCGCCACGATCTCGAAGCGCTCCGCCAGGAGGTCGACGATCTTGCCCTTGCCCTCATCGCCCCACTGGGCGCCGATGACCACTGCTCCGCTCATCCTCAGACCTCTCCTCGCGCCAGATCGGCAAACGTCGTGTAATGCGGCATGAAGGCGAGATCGACCGTGCCCACCGCGCCGTTGCGGTGCTTGGCCACGATCAGCTCGGCCGTGCCGGGCTTCTCGCTCGTCTCCTTGTTGTAGTAATCGTCGCGGTAGATGAACATCACGACGTCGGCGTCCTGCTCGATCGAGTTGTGAACGACAATGTCCTCGGCAACGAAGTTGTGCAAGCCGTCAACGGTGAGGTCGAAGACCTCCTCCTCACCGTCGAGCTCAATGCTCCTGACGGCATCCCACGTCACCTCACCGTCGGCCAGGTGACGCAACTGCCTGCTACCCGTGAGGTCCGCAACGCGACGGGCGCGATCGCGCCCAAGTCCCGAGCGGTAGAGCGACGAGCCGCTGTACGCCATGCCGAGCCCCGCCTGCAGCTCGCGCGTCGTCATGCCAGCCGCCGCAAGCTGCGGCTTGACGATCGTCTGCCACGCCGCCGCGGGAATCACATCGACGTTGCTGTTGGCGCGACGGTCCTCCAGCATCGTGCGGATCGCCGGCAAGTGCACGGAGCGCTTGCCCAGACAGCCGACCGCGGTGACGAACGTGTACTGCGCGTCATGCGACTCAACATCCACGGTATACGCGCGATGCTGTGAACGCGCCTCGTCGCGCACGCGAACAGCAGCGTTGATCCGGAGGCGCAGCAGGAGATGCCGCACGTCGTGGGCGAGGTCGCGGCTCGTGGTGGCGTAGTAGATGCGGGACGAGCGACCGTCGGCCGATGCCCACACACTGCCGTCTGTTGACCACAGGTGACGCAGGAACTGCGCAATCAGTTCGTCGGACTGCTCGAACACCGCGTCCGGCACGCGCTTCTCCCATGCGCGATGGCCGAACGCTCCGAGGCCGTCGAGCCAGGCCGCAACGGGGTTATGACGGCCTCGTGCCAGGCGCTGCGTGGCCGGCAGGTACGTCTGGAACCACGTGCGCTCCGCGTTGATACGCGGCGCCACCGCGCCGCCGAAGACGGATGTCGCCAGCCGAGCGACCAGCTCGGCAAGGGGCCGTTCTGCGGTGGTGTACTGGATCGCGTGGCGCGGCAGCGTGCAGCCATCGCCGATCAGGTGCGCCAGCAGCGCACACTCGTCGGGCGTCATCGTCCCGTGCGTGTCGGCAGCGAGCTCAACCGGCACCGCAAGACGGTCGCCGGCCTGCAGCAGGTCGAGTCGTCGCCACTCGTCGAGCAGGCGGAAGCGATGATTGCCGGTGGCGCGAATCGTGCGGCCGGAGGCCAGCGTCAGGCGGTAGACCGGCTTGACACCCGTCGAGAAGGCGTTGGTGACAACGCGCCGCTCGAACTCCCACGTCTCCGGATTGACCGCGAGCACGCAGTCGCCGATGCGTCCGCGCATCTCGTCCATGCGGACGCGTTCGCCGGTGTCGGGCAGGAAGACACGACTGTCGCCGGTCAGGCACCCCGATTCGCGAAGGTCCGACAGCAGCGGCCGCTTGTCCGTGCGCGACTCGACACCACGCGACAGCTGCGACAGCGCGATCACGGGCACGTCGAGGTCGCGGGCGAGCACCTTCAGCTGGCGCGAGATCTGGCTGATCTCCTGCACGCGGTTCTCCTCGTTCGAGCCAGAGCTCATCAGCTGCAGGTAGTCAATCATCACGAGCCCGAGATCCGGCTCCTTCATCTTCAGGCGCCGGGCCTTCGAGCGGATCTCCATCAGGTTGATGCCGGCCGTGTCGTCCACGTAGATCGGAGCATCGGACAGGCGGTTGCAGGCGTCCTGGATGCGCATCCAGTCCTCGTCGCGCACGTCGCCGCTGCGCATGCGGGTGGAGTCGACGCGGGCCTCGGTCGCGATGAAGCGCTGGGCGATCTCGCCGCGCGACATCTCGAGGCTGAAGACGACGACGGGCATGCGCGCGCTGACGCCGAGGTGCCGCGCGATGCCGAGCGCGAGCGAGGTCTTGCCCATCGCGGGGCGCGCGGCGAGGATGATCAGGTTCGACTTCTGGAACCCCGACGTGATCTTGTCGAGGTCACGCAGCCCCGACGAGGCGCCGGTCAGGCCACGCTGCTCCGTCGCGGCCGAGATGCGCTCGACCTCATCGCCGAGCAGGCCGCCGATCGGGACGATGTCGCTCGTGGTGCGCGACTGGGCGACGTCGAAGATGGCCGACTCGGCGCGGTCGAGAATGTCGCGCACGTCGCCCTGGCGCCCGTACCCGAGCTCGGCGATCTCGAGGCCCGCCGCCGCGACGCGGCGCAGCAGCGCGAGGTCGCGCACGATCTGGGCATGGCTCTTGACGTTGGCGGCGACGGTGACGCTCGACGACAGGCCGAAGATGAAGCCACGGCCGCCAACCTGATCGAGCGCGCCCATGCGCTCCAGCTCGTCGGACACGGTGACGGCGTCGATCGGCTCGCTGCGCGCGAGCAGCGTGAGGATGGCGCGATAGACCGTGCCGTGCGCCTCGCGATAGAACTCACCCGGGTCCGAGATGATCTCCGACGCCGTCAGCACGGCCTGGTCGTTGATCATCATCGCGCCGAGGACGGCCTCCTCGGCGTCGAGATCCTGGGGCGGGAGATTGGCTCCCTCTGGCGCGGGCGACATCCCGCGTCTCCGCTACTCGGTCGTCTCAGCCGCGGCGTCGTCCTCGACGA
>JBPCSK010000269.1:0-2261 GCA_051007275.1 Gaiellales bacterium
GTACAGGATCAGCGTCTGCTGCGAGCTGGCGAGGTTCGCGGCGAAGGTCAGCGGGCTGCGCTCTGCGAAGCAGGCCGGCGCGAGGTACGGCGTGCCCTGGCACTCCTGATAGAGCGCCCGCTGTCGGATCGTCGGCAGCTTCCAGAAGCGCTTGCTCATGTCGATCGGCGCATCCATGGCGACGATCGTCTGGGCCATCGCGGGGTACTTCACGCCGAACAGCAGCGCGTCCTCGCCGCCCATCGAGCCGCCGGCTGCGATCTGCCGGTTCGTGTCGATTCGCAGCCCGGGCAGGCGCGCGCGGAGGAACTGCACGATCTTGGCGTTGTCGGCGAGGTTCTCCGGCGAGCCGTAGGAGTAGCCCCGCGCGTAGCGGCCCGTGCCGTCGATGCACGCGACCACGAAGCCGTACGCACCGGGGGCGTTGCCGAACGTCTGATTGCAGACGGCGCGACCGCCGGCACCGTGGAAGACGTGGACGAGCGGCAGGCGCTGCTTCTGCGGATAGCGCGGGTACGACGCGACGAGCCTCAGCGTGCGGCCGTTCCACGCCGTGTACCACGTGGTCGCGGTGATCGTGTCCTTGCCGGCGAGCTTGAACGTCGTGCGCTTGAGCGAGTCCGGGATCTGCGAGTTGTCCTCGAACGGACCGGCGTAGACGTAGTCGGGAATCGCGCTCGCATCGCCCTCGCTGTCATCCGACGGCACCGTCGGATCCGTCGCCGCACTGGCGGTGCTCACCACGATCAGGGCGAGGAGCAGCAGGCTGAGGAGGGAGATGAGCTGGCGCATGACGAAACCCGGGGCGGTTGCCCCATCCTAGGTGCGGTTTCGCGGACGGGATCGTGATCCCTTGCACCCTGCAATCAGTTTGGGGCCGGCCCCAAGCTGATCAGAATCGCGTCAATCTGGGCCCGGGCCCAAAATGACCAGATCGCTAGGTGGGGCGGAAGCGGCGCAGGCGCAGCGAGTTGCCGAGCACGAAGAGGCTCGAGCAGGCCATCGCGAGCCCCGACAGGATCGGGTTGAGGAACCCGAGCGCGGCGAGGGGCAGGAGCACGACGTTGTAGGCGACGGCCCAGACGAGGTTGCCGCGGATCGTGCGCATCGTCTGGCGCGCGAGGCGCACGGCGTCGGCGGCGGAGCGGAGGTCGGGACGCACGAGCGTGACGTCGGCGGCGGCGATCGCCGCGTCGGCGCCAGAGCCCATCGCGATGCCGAGGTCGGCACGGGCCAACGCGGGGGCGTCGTTGAGGCCATCGCCGACCACCGCCACGGCGAGCCCCTCGGCCTGCAGGCGGGCGACCTCACGGGCCTTGTCCTCGGGCAGCACGTCGCTGATCACTCGGGTGATGCCGACCTTCGCCGCCACGACGTTGGCGGCGGCCGCGCCATCGCCCGTCAGCAGGATCGGTTCGAGCCCGAGGGCGCGCAGCTCCTGCACGGCCTGGGCGCTGGTCGGGCGCACCTGATCGCTGGTGGAGAGGATGCCGCGGATGGTGCCGTCCCACGCGACGGCGGCGATGGCCCGTCCCTGCTCGGCCTCGGCGGCGGCCGCGGCGATCAGGTCGGGGGCCAAGGCGAGCCCCTCGGCCCGCAGGCGGTCTGGCCGGCCGACGATCACGCGCGTGCCATCGACGACGGCCTCGGCGCCGACACCCGGGCGGGCGGCGAAGTCGTGCGCGGGGAGCGGTGCCTGAACGGCCTGCGCGATGGCTCGGCCGACGGGGTGCTCCGACCCGACTTCGACGGCGGCGGCCAAGGCCAGCACCTGCTTGGGATCCTCGCCGGGCAGGACGTGCACGGCGGCGAGCGCCATGCGTCCCTCGGTGACGGTGCCGGTCTTGTCGAGCACGATCGCCGAGACCTTCTCAGCGCGCTCGAGCGAGGGCGCACCGCGCAGCAGAATCCCGAGTTGCGCACCGCGGCCGGTCGCCACGAGGAGGGCGGCGGGCACGGCGAGGCCGAGGGCGCACGGGCACGCGACGACGAGCACGGCGACGGCGGGGGCGATCGCCTCCGCGATCGACGCGCCGGTCAGCAGCCAGCCCAGAAAGGTGAGCAGGGCGAGCACGAGCACGATCGGCACGAACACGCCGGCGATGCGGTCGGCGAGACGCTGAGCGCCCGCCTTCTCGGTCTGGGCCTGCTCGACGAGGCGTGTGATGCGCGCGGCCGTGGAGTCGGCGCCGACGCGCTCGGCGCGCAGCGTCAGGACGCCCGTGGTGTTGAGCGCGCCGCCCGCAACGTCGTCGCCGGGA
>JBPCSK010000270.1:0-18083 GCA_051007275.1 Gaiellales bacterium
GCCGGCACGCTCAGCGCCGAGGACGAGGCCGAGCTCGACACCTTCGTGATGCTGCGCCGCATGATGCTGCTCTGCTGGGTCGGCTCGCACCACGCCCATGCCATCGAGGCGCAGGAGCTCGGCGCCGACTTCACGCTCGCCACGTGTCCGCTCGCGGAGACGTACCTCTCCCGCTACGCCTGACCAGGAGGTCACGATCATGACCAAGATGTTCAACTCCCTCGAGGGCCGCAGCGTCCTCGTTACCGGCGGCACCAAGGGCATCGGCCTCGGCATCGCCCGCGTCTTCGCCGAGGCCGGCTGCAAGATCGCCGTCTCGGGTCGCGACGAGGCGACCGGCGCTGCCGCCGTCTCGTCGCTCGGTGCCAACGCCTCGTTCGTCCAGGGCGACGTCAGCCGCGCCGAGGACTGCAAGCGCGTCGTCGAGGAGACCGTCGCGCGCCACGGCGGGCTCGACGTGCTCTGCGCCAACGCCGGCATCTTCCCCGAGTGCCGCCTCGAGGAGATGACGGAGGAGGCGCTCGACCTGATGCTCGACACGAACCTCAAGGGGAACATCCTCTCCGTCGCGCACGCCATCCCGGCGCTCGCGAAGTCCGGCCACGGCCGCATCATCCTGACGTCGTCGATCACCGGTCCGTTCACGGCGATCCCCGCGCTGTCGCACTACGGCGCGTCGAAGGCCGGCCAGCTGGGCTTCATGCGCGGCGCCGCGATGGAGCTCGCGCCGAAGAAGATCACGATCAACGCGGTGCTGCCGGGCAACATCCTCACCGAGGGGCTCGTCGGGCTCGGCGAGGACTACCTGCGCACGGCAGCCGAGTCGATCCCGCTCGGCAAGCTCGGCGACCTCGAGGACATCGGCTACGCGGCGATGTTCCTCGCGACGGACGAGGCCAAGTTCATCACCGGGCAGACGATCGTCGTCGACGGCGGCCAGACGCTGCCCGAGGCGCCGTCCGCCATGGAGGCGATCTGAGCAAGGTCGCCCCACGGGACGAGAGGGCCGCGGCCGGGCAGCTCGGCCCGGCCGGCATCGGCGTGCGCGATCGCATTCTCAGCGAGATCGCGAGCGGAGCGCTCGCGCCCGGCGAGCGGCTCGGCGGCGAGCGTGATCTGGCCGAGCACTACGGCGTCAGCCGCTCCACGCTGCGCGCCGCGCTCGGCGCCCTCGAGACGATGGGAGCGGTGCGCCGCCAGTCGGGCCGCACCGGCGGCACCTTCGTCGCCGCTCGCAAGGTCGAACGCGATCTGCGCAGCATGGCCGGCCTGCCGTCGTACCTCCGGCGCCAGGGCTTCTCGGCCGACGCCCGCGTGCTGTCGACCGCCACGGTCGAGGCCGATGCGGAGACCGCTGCGGCGCTCGACCTCGCCGTCGGCGCGCTCGTCCTCGAGATCGTGCGCGTGCGCCTCGCCGACGGCGAGCCGATCTCCTACGAGCGCGCACGCTTCCCCGCCGCGCGCTTCGCCGGCATGCTCGACCACGGACTCGGCGGCTCGCTCTACGAGCTGCTGCAGAGCGCGTTCGACGTGCAGCCCGGTGAGGCGATGGAGCAGATCGAGATCGTCGGGGCCGGCTCGGCCGAGGCGAAGGTCCTGGAGGTCAAGCGCTCCACCCCGCTCGTGGCGATCATCCGCACCGCGTGGGACCGCGACGGGCGGCCCTTCGAGCACTCGCACGACCTGTTCCGCTCCGACCGGGTGCGGATCGTCGTGCGCACTCCCGCCGGGGAGTCCGCGGCGCGCGGCGTCGCCAGCACGATCGAGGTGATGGCGTGACCGAGCACCGCATCGGCCGCGACGCGCCCACGCACCGGCGCTGGGATGTCACCGTCCCACCGGTCGTCTTCGCCCAACCCGGCGACGTGATCATCGCCGAGACCGACGACTTCGCCGCGGGGCAGATCACGCGCGACTCGCCCGCCGCGGCGCTGCTCGAGGTCGACTTCGATCTGATCTACCCGCTCGCCGGCCCGATTCACGTCGAAGGCGCCGAGCCGGGTGACGCCCTCGCCATCGAGATCCTCGGCTTCGACCTGCCCGACTGGGGCTGGTCGTGCATCATCCCCGGCTTCGGCCTGCTGCCACCCGGCGAGTTCCCCGACCCGGTGCTGCGCATCTTCGATCTGACCGATGGCGACACCACCGAGCTCTGTCCCGGCGTGCGCATCCCGATCGAGCCGTTCTGCGGGACGATGGGCGTGCCCGGTCCCGGAATGCGAGACACCGCGATCCCGCCGCCGCACGCGGGTGGCGGCAACGTCGACTGCCGCCACCTCACGGCCGGCACCACCCTCTACCTCCCCGTCGGTGCACCCGGTGGACTCTTCTCGCTCGGCGATGCGCATGCCGCCCAAGGTGATGGCGAGGTGGCGATCGCCGGCATCGAGTGCGCCATGACCACGCGCATCCGGGTCGATGTCGTGAAGGGCCTCGCGATCGCCGCCCCGCAGCTGCGGCGGCCGCCCGGCTCGCTGACGCCTCGGGTGGATCACGCCGGCTGGTACGCGACGACGGGCGTGGAGACCGATCTGATGGAGGGCGCTCGCAGCGCTGTCCGCGCGATGATCGATCACCTCGTGCGTGAGCGGGGACTGTCCCGCGAGGACGCGTACATCCTCTGCGCGCTGGCCGGCGACCTCAAGATCACCGAGGTCGTCGACGCGCCGATGTGGATGGTCGGGTGCTTCATGCCCGACGCCGTCTTCAGCAGCTGACCGTCAGATCAATTCCCGCGGTTCGCCGCTCGAAAACCGCCGGTTTTTCTGGTTCAATCCGCTCGGAGACCGCAGCATCTGCCGCGGGGAGAGAAGGAGGATCAATGACCGACCACCACGGAGTGGGCGTCGGGCGTCAGGGGACGATCGAGACCGTCTCGATCTCGAACACCGACGCTGGCCGACTCAAGCCAGGGGCCATCGGCCTGATGGGCGTCATCTTCGTCGCCGTCACGGGAGCTGCGCCAATCTCGGCGATGCTCTTCAACGTCCCGTTCGCCACGGGCTTCGGCACCGGGTACTACACCCCAGCTGCCTTTCTCTTCGCCGCGATCGTGCTGACGATCTTCTCGATCGGCTACGTCGCAATGGCGAAGGAGATCAGCGCCGCTGGCGGCTTCTACTCGTTCATCTCGCACGGGCTCGGGCGCGTGCTCGGCCTCGCCACGGGCATCTGCGGTGCCGTCGCGTACGCGCTGTTCGAGGTCTCGCTGCTCGGCGGCTTCGCGTACTTCTTCTCGACGAACTTCAACACGTGGTTCGGCTGGGAGATCCCGTGGATCCTGCCAGCGGTGATTGCGGCGATCCTGATCGCCGTGCTCTGCTGGTTCGACGTCGAGCTATCGGTGAAGGTGCTCGGCATCGCGCTCGTCAGCGAGATCATCATCCTCGTCCTGTTCGACGTGCTGGTGCTCGGGCAGGGCGGCAGCGACACGGGCATCGCGTACGACTCGGTCAACGTCTTCAAGCTGACCGATCCGGGCGTCGGCCTCGCTGCCGGCGTCGGCGTGTTCCTTGCGTTCTGGTCGTGGGTCGGCTTCGAGGCGATTCCGAACTACGCCGAGGAGTCGAAGGACCCGAAGCGCAACGTCGTGCGCGCCACGATGATCGCCGTGATCGGCCTCGGCATCGGCTACGTGATCACCGCCGTGGCGTTCGAGTCGGCCTTCCCGAAGGATCAGGTCGTCGAGGCGGCGCATGATCCCGCTGGGCCGTTCTTCGTCGCCATGGAGACGTTCGGCACGCACTGGCTGGCCACGATCATGCAGGTCCTGATCCTGACCGGCGCCTTCGCCTGCGCGATGGCCTTCCACAACGTCACCATGCGGTACTTCTACGCGATGGGCCGCGAGGGCATCCTGCCGGCGAAGCTCGGCAGCACGCACAACAAGCACAAGGTGCCGCACGTCGCCAACATCACGGCGCTGGTCGTGGCGCTCGTGATCATGCTGATCTGGGGCATCTTCTCCGGCTTCGGGTTCGGCGAGGCCTTCGATACCGCGTACGTCCGCATCTACACGATGATGGCCGTGCAGGGCGTGGTCTGGATCCTCGCGATCCAGGCACTGTGCGCCGTCGCGATCATCGTCTGGTTCCGCAAGGACGGTCGCAAGGGCAATCCGATCACCACGCTGATCTGCCCGCTCCTCGCGATCGTCGGCCAGGTGTTCGCGATCTTCCTGCTCTTCAAGAACATCGACACCCTCGCCGGCACGATCTCGTACGTGCAGGCGATCGCGCCGATCGCCGTGATCCTCGTGATCGTGGCGCTCGTCTACGCCTTCGTGCTGCGCAGCACGAACCGTGCGAAGTTCGACCGCATCGGCCGCGTCATCGACGACACGGGCGACCTGTAGGCCCACCCACGGGGTCCGCTCCCTCGGGGGCGGGCCCCGTTCCCTACGGGCTACTGCGCCTTGGCGAGCGCAGCGGCGTGCCGCGCCGTCCACACCGACGTCTCGGCGTACCACGTGCCGAGATAGTCACCGGCCAGGTGAATGCGGCCGAGCGGCTCCATCAGCGCGGCCTGAATGCGGCCGCGCCCGACGAACGGGTACGGGATGCCCGGATCGACGCGATGCAGCAGGCGCTCGACGACGTGGCCCTTCAGCTCGGGCAGGGTGTCCTCGAGCTCGCGCTGGAAGAGATCGAGGATCGCCTCGTCGGTCTCGCCGACGATGCGACGGGCGAGGTCGGCCGTGGCGTACGTCATGAAGCTCGAGCCCTTTGGGCGCAGCGGGCGCAGGACGTTGCCCATGTTGAAGAGCATCGACGTGGAGCGTCCCGGCGTCGCGATCGCGTAGATGTCGTCCCAGCGCTGCGGTCCCTCCTCGTCGGTCAAGAATGCGGCGGAGATCATCGGGCCGTAGATGATCGCGCGCAGCGCGGCCTCCGTCGCCGCCGGCAGTCCCTCGACGACGTCGGCGGTCACGTGCGACGGCGTCGTCACGATCGCGGCCCTCGCACGCAGGGTGCGGGGCGCGCCGTTGTCATCGCACTCCACGGTCACGCCATCGGCATCCTGCGTCACGCGCGTCACGGAGACGCCGAAGCGGATGCGATCGCCGTGCGGCGCGGCGAGACCGTCGATCAGCGTCTGTGGACCGCCGACGATGTTGCGGCCGAGGCCGTCTTCCTGGTTCCAGGCGAGGTGGAAGTAGCCGACGCCGTAGCCCGCGGCGATCTGCTCGGGCTCGCCCGTGCCGCGCGTCAGCGTGCAGCGGAAGAACGCGTCGACCTCCGGCTGGAGCACTCCGAGCTTCTGCGTGAACGACTGGTCGTCCATGAAGTCGAGCATGCGCTGCTGCAGCTCGGCGGGCGTCTCACCCGAGCGCGGCTTCGCCATCGCGCCGTACTCGGCAACGAGCCGGCGCAGCTTCAGGCCCGTGCGCACGAATGCGGCGCGTCCGCCCAGCGAGATCGGCAGCTTGAACGGGTACAGCTCCAGCGGTCCGTCGGCAACCAGCTTGCCCTTGTACGAGACGCCGGTCAGCACGCCGGGGATGTCACGCGGCTCGACGCCGACCTCCGTCATCAGCCGCCCGGCCGCCGAGTCGTCGCCGGCATAGACGTGCGCGCCGAGGTTCAACCACAGGTCCCCGCGCTGCTCGGAACGGATGCGCCCACCGACTCGTTGCGCACGCTCAAGCACTACGACATCGCGATCACGCAGGTCCCACGCAGCGCTCAATCCGGCGATGCCGGCGCCGATCACGATGACGTCGTGGCGCTCCGGCTCCATGGGGTCAGGGTAGACGACGGGAGCACCTTGAGGTGGCTCGGTCCGAATGGACCGATTCACCTCGAGGTGATCCCGTCGCCTTTGTGGATCGAGCTCGCTCGCAGGGGCACGGGTGGCCCGGTACCTCGGTGCCAGGCGACGCGATGACCTTGAGGTGAATCGGTCCCTTCGGACCGAGCCACCTCAAGGCCTTCGCGTCGTCAACCGCGATCACGGTGCTGGCGTGCGTCAGCCTACGCCCGCAGCGCGTCGGCAATCGCCGTCACGCCCGCCGGCGTCACGCCGCAGCAGCCGCCGATCAGCGTCGCGCCGGCCGCGGCCCACGAGCGCACCGTGTCGGCGGGAAAGCCGCCGGCGCCGCCGACCGCCCACTCGCGCGCCATGCCGTCCCACACGCGACCGTCGTTCGGATAGACGATCACAGCCAGGTCGGGCGCCGCCTCGCGGCACCGGCCGATCAGCTCCAGCACGTGCTCGGGCGCCGTGCAATTGCACCCAACGGCACGGATGCCCGGGGCGTCGCGCACGCGCGCGATCGCCTCCTCGATCGGCGAGCCGTCGGCGATGCGGCCGCCGTCCTGGCACTGGAACGAGACCCAGGCAGCGGGGCCGGCGAACTCATCCTGCAGGCGCGCGATCGCCTCGGCCTCGAGCAGGTTCGGGATCGTCTCCCACGCCAGCACGTCCGGCTGCGGGCCGAGCAGCGCCGCGACGCGTGGACGGTGGAAGCGGAAGATCTCCTCGACACCGGCCCCCTCGTAGTCGCCCGTGTACTCCTGGCCGTTGGCCATCATCGCGCCGTACGGGCCCAGCGAGGCCGCGACGAGCGTGAACGGCGCGTCGGGCTGCTCGCGCTCGAACGAGACGCGCGCCGCCTGGGCGAGCGTGACGCTCGTCGCGAGCAGACGATCGGCGTCGGAGGCGGGGATGCCCGCCGTCGCGAAGGTCTCCTGGCTGGCCTGGTACGACGCGGTGATCGCCACCCGAGCACCGGCCCGCAGATAGCTGAGGTGCACGGCCTCAACGGCGGCCGGCCCGTCCTCGAGCAGCCGCGCAGACCAGAGGTCGCTCGACAGGTCGTAGTCCATCGCCTCGAGCTCGGTGGCGAAGCCGCCGTCGATCGCCACCGGTCCCTCGTGGATGAGATCGTCGATCGCGCTCATGCGTCCAGCTGCTCCTTCACGTTCTCGGCCGCCCACGCGCCGGTGCGCGCCGCGGTCTCGGCATACCACGAGCCGAGTTAGTCGCCAGCGAGGTGGATGCGCCCGAGCGGCTGCGTGAGCGCGGGCTGCAGCTTGCCGCGCCCGACGTGCGGGAATGGCAGCCCGCCGTCGACCTTGCGCAGCACGCGCTCGACGATGCGGCCCTTGATCTCGGGGAGCACCTCCTCGAGATCGCGCTGGTAGCTGTCGAGCACGGCCTCGTCCTCCATCGCGAGCGCCTTGCGACCCAGATCGGCAACGGCGTAGACCATGAAGCTCGTGCCCTTCGCGCGCGGTGCGCCGGACGCACGCTGGATGTTGTCCATGTTGAACAGCATGGTGATCGAGCGGTCCGGCGTCGCGATCGCGTAGACGTCGTCCCAGGGCTGCGGCCCGTCCTCATCCGTGAGGAACGCGGCGCAGACGTTGGGTCCGTAGCGCAGCTCGTGCATGGCGGCCAGCATGTCGGCGGGCAGGCCCTCGACGATCTCGCGCGTGACGAACGCCTGGCTCGACACGACGGCGCTCTTCGCGCGGAGCGTGCGGTGCTCGCCCCCCTGCTCGTACTCGACGGTCACGCCGTCGGCGTCCTGCGCGACCCGCGTCACCTTGGCGTTGAGGCGCATGCGGTCGCCGTGCGGTGCGGCCAGCGCGTCCATCAGCGTCTGCGTCCCGCCGACGATGTTGCGGCCGAGCCCGCCGGACTTGTCCCAGACCATGTGGAAGTAGCCGATGCCGTAGCCGGCCGCGATCTCCTCCGGCTCGCCCGTGCCGCGCGTCAGCGTGCAGCGGAAGAACGCGTCGACCTCAGGCGAGAGCGGTCCCAGCGCATCCATCGCCGAGTGATCGTCCATGAACTCGAGCATCCGCTGCTGGCGCTGCGGCAGCGTCTCGCCGGGCACGGGCGCCTGCATCTTCGCGTACTGCGCGACGAAGCGCCGGAGCTTGAGACCCGCGCGCATGAACTCGAGCTTGCCGCGCCACGAGATCGGCAGGCGGAAGGGATAGAGCTCGACGCGACCCTCGGTCACGCGCTTGCCCTTGTACGAGATGCCAGTCAGCGTGCCGGGGATATCGGCGGCGACGGCGCCCGATTCGCGGACGAGGCGGCCGACGCCCGAGTCGTCGCCGGCGAAGACGTGGGCGCCCAGGTTGAGCCAGTGCTCGCCCCGCGGGATCGACATCAGACGCCCGCCGACGCGATCCGTCGACTCAAGGACGATCGGCGCGCGATCACGCAGGTCCCACGCGGCGGCCAATCCGGCCATGCCCGCGCCGATCACGACGACGTCGGTGGTCTCCTGCTCGCCAGCCACGTCACGATGCTACCCGTTCCGGACGGGCCATCGGCCGATCGCGGGAACGCCGTAGACTTCCCGGGACCGCAGATGACGATTCTCCCCACCCACATCGACCGCGGTGACGCCGCGTTCGCCGCCCGCACGGCAGAGCTGGACGCGCTGATCACGCTGCTGGCTGAGCGCCGCGCGAAGGTCGCCAGCGGCGGGTCAGAGGCGGCGCGCGACTAGCACCGCGCCCGCGGCAAGCTGCTGGCGCGCGAGCGCATCGACCGTCTCGTCGATCCCGACGGCGCGTTTCTCGAGCTCGGCGCCCTCGCCGCGTGGGGCCAGTACGACGACGTCGTGCCGTCCGCCGGGATCATCACGGGCATCGGCGTGGTCGAGGGCCGCGCCTGCGTGATCGTCGCCAACGATGCGACGGTGAAGGGCGGCACGTACTATCCGCTGACCGTCAAGAAGCACCTGCGGGCGCAGGAGGTCGCGCTCGAGAACCGCCTGCCCTGCATCTACCTCGTCGACTCGGGCGGCGCGTTCCTGCCGATGCAGGCCGACGTCTTCCCCGACCGCGATCACTTCGGCCGCATCTTCTACAACCAGGCCCGCTTGTCGCAGGAGGGCATCGCCCAGATCGCCGCGGTGATGGGCTCCTGCACCGCCGGCGGCGCGTACGTGCCGGCGATGAGCGACGAGACGATCATCGTCAAGGGCACCGGCACGATCTTCCTCGGCGGCCCCCCGCTGGTGAAGGCCGCGACGGGCGAGGAGGTGACGGCGGAGGACCTCGGCGGCAGCGCCGTCCACACGCGCATCTCCGGCGTCGCCGACCACGAGGCGATCGACGACGAGCACGCGCTCGCCCTGGTGCGCGAGGCGATCCGCACGCTCGGCCCGGCGCCCGTGCCGACGTGGTCCGTCGACGAGCCCGAGGCGCCGCTGCACGACCCCGAGGACCTGCTCGGCATCGTGCCCGTCGACTATCGCGTGCCGTACGACGTCCGCGAGGTGATCGGGCGCATCGTCGACGGCAGCCGCTTCCACGAGTTCAAGCGCGAGTACGGGGAGACGCTGGTGTGCGGCTTCGCCGCCATCGAGGGGCAGCCCGTCGCGATCCTCGCCAACAACGGCGTGCTCGTCTCGGCCGCCGCGCTCAAGGGCGCGCACTTCGTCGAGCTCGCGTGCCAGCGGCGGATCCCGCTCGTCTTCCTGCAGAACATCACCGGCTTCATGGTCGGCACGCGCGCGGAGCACGGCGGCATCGCCAAGGACGGCGCGAAGCTCGTCACCGCGGTCTCGTGCGCGCAGGTCCCGAAGTTCACCGTCGTGATCGGCGGCTCGTTCGGTGCCGGCAACTACGGCATGTGCGGGCGAGCATTCCAGCCGCGCCAGCTGTGGGCCTGGCCGAATGCGCGCACCGGCGTGATGGGCGCGGAGCAGGCCGCGCTGGTGCTGGCCCAGGTCGGTAGCGACGCCGCCGAGGAGGCTCGCGTGCGGCTCGAGGAGGAGAGCGATGCGTACTTCTCGACGTCCCGCCTGTGGGACGACGGCCTGATCGACCCACGCGACACGCGCCGCGTCCTCGCGCTCGGCATCGCGGCCGCCGGCAGCGCCCCCGTCCCCGCGCCGAGCTTCGGCGTCTTCCGGATGTAGCCGTGGGCACCGCGATCGCCACCGTCCGCGACGGCCACGTGCTGCGCATCACCCTCACGCGTGCGGATCGCCGCAACGCCTTCGACGCCGCGATGATCGACGAGCTCACCGCCGCTTTCGCCGACATCGGCGATGCCCGCGCCGTGCTGCTGACCGGCGATGGCCCGAGCTTCTCGGCTGGCGCCGACCTCGAGTGGATGCGCGCGAGCGCGGACCTCTCGCCCGAGCAGAACCGCGTGGAGGGCCAGCGGCTCGGGGCGCTCTTCGCGGCCATCGACGGCTGCCCCGCGCCGGTCGTCGCAGCCGTGCACGGCCACGCGATCGCCGGCGGCGCCGGCCTCGTCGCGACGTGCGACATCGCCGTCGCCGCGCCGGGCACGAAGTTCGGCTTCACGGAGACGCGCATCGGCCTCGTGCCGGCCACGATCTCGCCCTACGTGATCGGCCGCATCGGCACCACGGCGGCGCGGCGCTACCTGCTCACGGCCGAGCTGTTCGAAGCCACGGAGGCGCTGCGCATCGGTCTCATCGCCGCCATCGCTGACGACGCGGCCGCCGAGGCCGAGCGCATCGTCGAGACGCTGTGCAACGTCGGACCCGACGCCGCGCGCGCGACCAAGCGCCTGATTCGCGAGCGCCCCGGCCACGACGACCTCGCGCGCCTGATCAGCGAGGTCCGCGCCTCCGACGAGGGCCAGGCGGGGCTCCGTGCCCTGCTCGACGGAGAGGACCCGCCGTGGCGATCCGCTCCGTCCTGATCGCCAACCGCGGCGAGATCGCCGCGCGCATCAGCCGCACGTGCCAGGCGCTCGGGATCGAGTCGATCGCCGTGCAGGCACCCGACGACCGAGATGCCTTCCACGCCCGGGCTTGCGACCGCGTGGTCGATGTCGCCTCGTACCTCGACGCCAACGCGATCGCGGCTGCCGTGCGTGAGAGCGGCGCCGACGCCGTGCACCCCGGCTACGGCTTCCTGTCCGAGCGCGCCGAGGCCGCCCGCGCGGTCGAGGCGGCCGGCGCGATCTGGATCGGACCGAGCCCCGACGTCCTTGAGCGCGCCGGCGACAAGCTCGAGGCCAAGGCGATCGCCGAGGCGGCCGGCGTCCCGGTGCTGCCGCAGGGAGATCCCGCCACGGTCGGCTACCCGCTGCTGCTCAAGGCCACCGCAGGCGGCGGCGGGCGTGGCATGCGCGTCGTGCGCTCGCCCGCCGAGCTCGAGGAGGCCCAGGCTGCCGCGTCGCGCGAGGCCGAGAGCGCGTTCGGCGACGGACGGGTCTACGCCGAGCGCCTGATCGAGCGGCCCCACCACGTGGAGATCCAGCTGCTCGCCGACGCGCACGGCGGCGTGATCTCGCTGGGCGAGCGCGACTGCTCGATCCAGCGTCGACACCAGAAGGTGCTCGAGGAGAGCCCCTCGCCGATCGTCGACGATGCCCTGCGCGCCCGCCTCGACGCCGCAGCGATCGCCTTCGCCCGCGCCGCCGGGTACCGCGGTGCCGGTACCGCCGAGTTCCTCGTCACCGGCGACGACATCTGGTTCCTCGAGCTCAACGCGCGCATCCAGGTCGAGCACCCCGTCACCGAGCTCGTCACGGGCATCGACCTGATCGCGGAGATGATCCGCATCGCCGACGGCGGCCACGTTCCCGTGGCGCCGGCACCCAGCGGGCATGCGATCGAGGTGCGCCTCTACGCCGAGGACCCGCTGACGTTCCTGCCGCGCGTCGGCCTGCTGCGCGAGCTCAACCTGCCTGAGGGCATCCGCATCGATCTCGGCATCGCGCCGGGCGACCACGTGCCGACGGGCTACGACCCGATGATCGCCAAGCTGATCGCGCACGGCGAGAGGCGCGAGGAGGCGCTGGCCCGCCTGACCGCCGCGCTCGACGTCACGCGCGTGGCCGGCGTCATCACCAACCTGCCGTTCCTGCGCTGGCTCGTGCGCCAGCCCGAGGTGCGCGCGGGCACGGCCACGACGGCGTTCCTCGACGACCACCCGCCGCTCTCGACGCGCCGCCCGCCGCGCGGCGCCTTCGCGGGCGCCTGGCGTCTTGGCACCGGCTCAACCGCGCGCTTCCCCGTGCCGCAGTCGCCCGACTGGGCCGCAGTGGCCGGCAGTAGTGACGGCCGGCTGATCGCGCCGATGCCCGGCATCGTCCTCTCCCTCGCCGTCACGGCGGGCCAGCAGGTCGCCGAGGGCGAGCTTGTCGCCGTGCTCGAGGCGATGAAGATGGAGCACCGTCTCGAGGCCCCATTCGCCGGCACCGTGACTGACGTCGGCATCAGCGAGGGCTCCTTCATCGACGCCGGCGCCCTGATCGCCGCCATCGAGCCCGATTGAATCAATTTGGACCCGGGTCCAGATTGGTCAAATTCGTGCATGTTTCTGGCAGAGGCTGTCGCTGGCTACAGCCCGAGGCTGCGCGCGATCACGAGTCGCTGCACCTCGTTGGTGCCCTCGGCCATTCTGGACCCGGCCCCAGAATGACCACAAAAGTGTCAATTTGGGGCCGGGCCCAAAATGACCAAGGCTGCGCGATCGGGATGGCCTGCCGGCCGCTGGTAGCATCATCCGTCGTGAAGACGGTCGTCTGGGATCCGGCAGCAGAATGCGGCGACCCCGCCACGGAGGCGGCCGAGATCGCCAGTCGCCTGCCGACGCAGCTCGCCTACGTTCAGGCGACGAGCGCGTTCTATCGCGAGCTGTGGGCGAACGCGGGCGTGGATCCGATGACGGTGCGCAGTGTCGATGACCTGCGCCGTCTGCCGTTCACGGAGAAGGACGCCCTGCGGCGCTCGCAGGACGCAGCACCGCCGCTCGGTGGCACGCAAGGCGCGCCGCTGGAGCACATCACGCGCATCCAGTGCACCGGCGGCACGACCGGCGTGCCGATGCGGATGGGCTTCACCAAGGCGGATCTCGCCTGGATGGACGACGTCGCCGCCCGCGCCGTCGCCTGCGCCGGCGCCGGCCCCGGCGATCTGCTCTTCGAGTGCATGAACTACTCGATGTACGTCGGTGGCGTGACCGACCACATGGGCTTCGAGCACGCCGGCCTCGCGGTGCTGCCCTACGGTGTCGGCAACTCCGTGCGCCTGATCGAGCTCGTGCAGGCAATGGCGACGCCGTGGATCCTGTACTCGACGCCGGCCTATGCGCTGCGCCTCGCACAGGTGGCGCGCGAGCAGGGCATCGACCCGCGTAGCTTGCGCATGCACCGCGGCATCTTCTCCGGCGAGGGCGGCCTGCAGGTACCGGGCTTTCGCGACGCCGTCGAGGAGGCGTGGGACTGTGTGGCGCGCGACATCTACGGCCTGTCCGAGACCGGCGTGATGGCAGCGGAGTGCGACCACCTGACCGGGCTCCACCTGATCACCCGCGGGCACTTCGCGACCGAGCTGATCGATCCAATAAGCGGCGAGCCTATCGATCCGGTTGACGGCGCCGTTGGCGAGCTCGTCTTCACGAATCTGGGTCGCGAAGCGAGCTATCTGGTGCGCTACCGCTCACACGATCTTGTGCGCATCCATGGCGAACCCTGCGCGTGCGGACGCACGGGCCTGCGCTTCTCGATGGTCGGCCGATCCGACGACATGTTCATCGTGCGGGGCGTGAACGTCTTCCCCCTTGGCATTCAGGACGTCCTCTACGGCCTGCGCCCGGCGCTGACCGGCGAGTTCCGCATCCTCCTGGAGCACGCACCGCCCATCGACTACGCCCCGCGGATCCTCGTCGAGCGCGGCGATGATGAGGACCCGGCTCTGGGCACGCGTGTGGCCGCGGCGATCCAGGAGCGGCTCAACTTCACGCCCGCGATCGAACTCGTGCCTGCGGAGAGCCTGCCGCGATCGGAGCGGAAGTCGAAGCGGCTCTATCGCGTGTACGACGGCGAGCTGCCGGAATGACCCTGCGCCGCGAGGATCATGGGCGCGTCGCGCTGCTGGAGCTGAACCGCCCCGAGGCGCGCAACGCGCTCTCGTCAGTCGCCATCGCCGCGTTGCTGGAGGAGCTGGAGCGCATCGCCGCGGACGACCGGATCGGCTGCGTCGTCCTCGCGGGGGCAGGACCGGCGTTCTGCGCCGGCGCGGACCTCAAGGAGCTCGCGTCGCTCGACGACGCCGGCTTCGCCGCCTTCCTCCAGCGCTACGCCGCGATCGGCGACGCACTGCGATCCCTCGGACGCCCAGTGATCGCCGCGGTCCACGGTTACGCGATTGCAGGCGGCTTCGAGCTGATGTGCCAGTGCGATCTGCGCGTCGTCGCCGACGATGCCGTGCTGCGGGTCGGCGACCTCGACATCGGCCTCAGTCCGACCGGCGGCCTGACGCACATCCTGCCGCGCCTCGTCGGTGCGGGACGCGCCCGCCTGCTGCTGTTCGCGGGCGAAGCGGTGCAGGGCGACGAGGCCGTCGCGATCGGTCTCGCGGAACGCGCTCTGCCAGCGATTGAGGTTCGCGCGGAGGCCCTGCGCATCGCCGAGCTGATCGCCGCGCACCCCGGGATTGGCGTCCGCCGCACGCGCGACCTCCTCGACGGGCCGAGTGCGAACGCGTACAGCAGCGCGGTCGAAGCGGAGTTCGCGGCTGAGCTCGAGACGTTCGCCCACCCGGAGGCGCGAGCCGCCATCGCGGCGTTCACTCGTCGCCGCGCCGGAGACTAGAGCGCGAGCCCGCAGACCGTGGTCATTCTGGGGCCGGCCCCAGAATGACCACAAAAGCGTCAATTTGGGGCCGGGCCCAGAATGACTACAGACCTACAGTCCGAGGCTGCGCGCGATCACGAGACGCTGCACCTCATTGGTGCCCTCGCCGATCTCGAGCACCTTCTGGTCGCGGTACATGCGCGAGATCGGATACTCGTCCATGTAGCCGTAGCCGCCGTGGATCTGGACCGCCTCGTTGACCGCGCGGTTCGATGCCTCGCCGGTGTAGAGCTTCGCGATCGCGGCCTCCTGGGCGTACGGGCGGCCCTGATCCTTCAGCCACGCGGCGCGGTAGACGAGCGCACGCGCGGCGGCGAGCTCGACCGCCATGTCGGCGAGCTTGAACTGGATCGCCTGGAACTTCGCGATCGGGCGGCCGAACTGGTTGCGCGACTGCGCGTACGCGAGCGAGAGGTCGTAGGCGGCCTGCATCGTGCCGAGGCCCATCGCGGCGATCGAGACGCGACCGCCGTCGAGGATCTGCAGGAACTGCTTGAACCCCCTGCCGCGCGGGCCGAGCAGGTTCTCCTCGGGGACGCGCACGTCGGCGAACGTCAGCTCGCGCGTGTCGGAGGCATGCCACCCGATCTTATGCAGCGGCGCGCTCTGCGTGTAGCCCGGCGTGCCGTTCGGAACCATGATCGTCGAGATCTCGTCCTCGCCGGTGCGCGCCGTCACCGTCACGAGCTTGGTGATGTCGGTGCCCGAGTTGGTGATGAACATCTTGGAGCCGTTGATGCGCCAGTGTCCGTCCTCGAGCTCAGCATGCGTGCGTGGGTTCCCCGCGTCGGAGCCGGCGTCGGGCTCCGTCAGGCCGAAGGCCGCAAGGCGCTGGCCGGAGACGAGCTCGGGGAGCCACTGCTCCTTCTGCGCTTCCGTGCCGAACAGGTAGATCGGCATGGTGCCGAGCGACGTGTGCGCGGCAACGGTTACGCCGACAGAGGCATCGACGCGCGTCAGCTCCTCGACCGCGATGGCGTAGAGCAGCGAGTCGCCGCCGGCACCACCAATCGCCTCGGGAAACGGGATGCCCATCAGGCCGAGCTGCGCCATCTCCTCGACGATCTCGTAGGGGAAGCGGTGATCGCGGTCGATCTCCTCGGCGATCGGTCCGATCCGCGTCTCCGCGAAATCGCGCACCATGGCGCGGAAGTCCTCGTACTCAACAGGCAGATCGAGATCCATCGGGCGCTCCTCGCGAGGGGCGCGTCGCTCGCGCCATGATCGGCAGCATATCGGCGCTGCGACGTCCTCAGCCTGACGCCCCACTGCGCCTATGCTCCCGGCTCTGGCACCCGTCAACGGCAGCGGCTCCCCCAGAATCGCGATCATCGGCGCCGGCTTCAGCGGCATCGGCATGGCGATCCGCCTCAAGCAGGCGGGCATCACGAGCTTCACGATCTACGAGGCCGCACCCGAGGTCGGCGGCACGTGGTTCCACAACTCGTACCCCGGCGCGGCGTGCGACATCGGCTCGCACCTCTACTCGTTCTCGTTCAAGCGCAACCACGAGTGGACCAAGACCTACGCCGGCCACGAGGAGATCCTCGAATACCTCAAGGCGTGCATGCGCGAGGAGGACCTCTACGCCAAGACGCGCCTGAGCACCCCGATCGAGAGCGCCGCGTACGACGACGCGACGAGCACGTGGACGCTCACGACAGACGCCGGCGAAACGATCGAGACGGACGTCGTGATCTTCGGCTGCGGCCAGCTGAACGAGCCGGTGCGCCCCGCCATCCCGGGCCTCGACGACTTCCAGGGCCGCATGTTCCACTCGGCCCGCTGGGACCACGACTACGACCTGGCGGGCAAGCGCGTCGCGGTGATCGGCAACGGCGCGAGCGCCGCGCAGTTCGTCCCCGAGGTCGCCAAGCAGGCCGCGCACCTGACGGTCTGCCAGCGCTCGAACTCGTGGATCGTGCCGCGCCGCGACTTCATGTACAGCGAGACGCAGAAGCGTCGCTTCCGCCGCATCCCCGGCGTGGAGAGCCTGCACCGGCTCGGCATCTTCTGGTTCAACGAGCAGGGCTTCCTCGCCTTCCGTCCGGGCCAGAAGTGGTGGGGCCTGATCCAGGGCTCCGACAAGGCGGAGGAGTGGCAGAACATCGCGCTGCGCCACCTCGAGAAGCAGGTGCCCGATCCCGATCTGCGCGCCCGCCTGACGCCCGACTACGGCATCGGCTGCAAGCGGGTGCTGCTGTCGAACGACTGGTACCCCACGCTGCAGCGCGAGAACGTGGACCTCGTCACCGATCGCATCACGCGCGTCACCGCCGATTCGATCGAGACGGAGGCCGGCACGGTCGGTCCGCTCGACGCGATCATCCTCGGCACCGGGTTCGACTCGACGAAGTTCATGTCGACCGTGAGGATCACGGGCGCGCACGGCGTTGACCTCGCCACTGCGTGGGCCGACGGTCCGCAGGCGCACCTGGGTATCACCGTCGCGGGCTTCCCGAACCTGTTCATGCTCTACGGCCCGAACACGAACCTCGGCCACGGCACGATCATCTTCATGATCGAGTGCCAGATCCGCTACATCCGCAAGTGCATCCAGAAGATGCGGCGCGATCACCTCAAGGTGCTGACGGTGGACCCGCAGGCGCAGGCGCGCTTCAACGCGCAGCTGCAGGAGGACCTGGCCAAGTCGGTCTGGGCGAGCGGCTGCGCGTCGTGGTACGTCACGAGCGACGGCAAGGTCCTCAACAACTGGTCGGGCTTCATGCTCGGCTACTGGCGCCACACGCTGCGCCCGAACTTCGACGAGTTCATCACGGCGTAGCCAAGCCGGTACCGTTCTCGGCATGAACCGACGCACCGTGATCAGTGGCGGGCCGATCCTGACCATGGCGGCCGCTGGGCGCGCCGAGGCCGTGACGGTGCTCGATGAGCGCATCCTCCACGTCGGCTCGCTCGAGGAGTGCCGCGCGGCGGCAGGACGCGATGCAGTCGAGTTCGACCTCGGCGGCCGCACGCTGCTGCCGGGCTTCGTCGACGCGCACACCCATCCGCTGATGCTCGGCCAGTGCGCGGCGTGGGTCGACTGCGCGCCGCCCGAGGTGACGGACATGGATCGTCTGGTCGCGCAGCTCGGTCGACGCCGTGACAGCCTGCCGCCGACGGCTGCCGTGTGGGGCTTCGGCGTGCATCTCGGTGATCTCACCGAGCGCCGCAATCCCCTCGCCGCCGACCTCGACCGCGTCGCGACGGACCGCGTGGTGGCCGTGATGCACCGCTCGGGCCACGGTGTGATGGTCAACAGCCACTGCCTCGCCGCCAACGGCATCACGAAGGATCTGCCCGATCCGCCGGGCGGGCGCATCTCCCGCGACGAGCAGGGCAATCCGACAGGTGAGCTGTGGGACGCCGCGATCGACCTGATCACCGGGCCCGACGGCGTGAAGACGCTCAACCACGGCCCCAACATCCACATGCCCGACGCGCCCGAGCGCCTCGTCGATCTGCTCTGCAACGCGCAGACGCTGCTC
>JBPCSK010000271.1:0-2164 GCA_051007275.1 Gaiellales bacterium
GGGCGCCGGTGGTCGTGTCGCGCGAGAAGACGACGACGGTGTTGATCGCATCGAGCGTGGTTCCGGCATTGACGTACACGTTCTTCCCGTCGGGACTGATCGTCGTGCTCAGCGGCGACGGCAGGTAGCCGCCGAGGACGGTGCAGGTACCGAGCGCGGCGTTCGCGAAGCAGCCGGCCGCACCGGACTTGAGCGTGAGCGCGCCGGTCGTCGTGTCGCGGTCGAAGACGGCGAGCGAGTTGCTGAAGCGCGCGTTCAGGTACGCGTTGCGCCCGTCCGGGCTCATCGCGAGTTTCGAAGAGGAGGCGGTGAGGAGCGAGAAGACGCCGCTCGCCACGGTGCACGAGCCGAGCGCGGCGCTCGCCACGCACGAGCCGTACGTGAGCGCACCGGTCGTCGTGTCTCGCGCGAACACGTTGACGATGCCGCTCACGTCGCCGAGCGAGACGGTGCTGACGGCGTACACGCTCCTGCCGTCGGGGCTGATCGAGACGGCGCCAGCCCGGAACAGCTGGCCCGCGAGCACGGTGCATGCGCCGACAGCGGAGTCGGCGACGCACCCGCTCGCACCCGGCAGCGGGGTGAGCGCGCCGGTCGCGGTGTTGCGCGAGAAGCCGACGACGACCCCGTTCGAGCTGCCGCCGGTGCCGCTGCTGACGACGTAGACACTCGCACCGTCCGCGCTGATCGCCAGCGCCTCCGGATGCATGAGCTCGCCTGCCAGCACCGTGCACGAGCCCGTCGCCGCGTTGGCGAAGCAGCCGTTGGCACCGCTCTGCATCGTCAGCGCGCCCGTCGTGGCGTTGCGGTCGAAGGCGACGAGCGTGTTGCTCGCCTGGGCGATCGCGTAGGCGCTTCTGCCGTCCGGGCTCACCTGCAGGCCGACGACGGTGTCGAGCACGCCCGCGCTGACGGTGCATGCCTGGCCCGCGATGGCCGCGTTCGCCTGGCACGACGAGAACGTCAGGTCGCCCGTCGCCGCCGACGCGCTCGGCACAGCGATGGCGAGGGCAACCGCGAGGAGGAGGAAGAGGAGTCGGCGCATGGAGTCCCGATGACGATGCTAACCGCATTCGCTCAGACCGTCGGGCCGCGAAGGCGGCTCGCTCACCGATTCGCTGGCCCGCCGGCGTTCCCTGTCGTGTCGCCGTGCGAAAGTCGCACCGGCGCGAAGGAGAACCCGGGACAGGGGAGAAGCCCCAAGCGTGGCCACACGTTCGCGATCGTCCAAACCTGCCCCGAAGAAGCCCGCTGCCAAGGCTGCGCCCAAGCGCAAGCCTGCCGCCCGCAAGCCCGCTGCGCGCAAGCCCGCCGCGCGCAAGAGCACGCAGCCGAGCCCGCTGCCGCGCCTCGTCGCCGGGCTCGGCCTCACGCTCCTCGGCCTCTTCCTTGCGCTGCTCCTCTGGGTCGGCGTCGACGGATCGATGGTGGGAGGACGCCTGAAGGACGGCTCGCACGTCGCGTTCGGCGCGTTCGCGATCTTCCTGCCCGTGATCCTCGTCGGCTGCGGCGCGCTGATCCTGCAGAAGAACCTCAGCCCCGGCCTGCGCCGCCGCCTCGCCGGCGTGCCGCTGATCCTGCTCGCGCTCCTGCTCGCGCTGTCAAACGACGAGACCAGCGGCAAGCTGTCGGAGAACGCCGGCGGCTTCGTCGGCGGCAACCTCCACAAGCTGCTCGGCTCGGCTGCGGGCGATGCCGGCGTGCTGCTGCTGATCGTCGCGCTCGCCGTCTCGGGCGTCGTCCTGCTCGCCGGCCAGAAGCTGAGCGTGCTCTGGCAGGCGTTCTGGGAGACCGTCGTCGACGTCTACGCCGCGACCGTCGAGTGGCTCGATGATCGGTCGGCCCGCCGCGCGCTCGCCAAGGAGGAGGCCGAGCGTCAGGCCCTGATCGAGCATCGCGAGGCCAGCCGCACGCGCAAGACGCACGTCCAGCCGCTCGCGGACGAGCCGGAGGAGATCGTCTACCCCGATCCGATCCACGAGGTCTGGGGCGACGAATCCGCGCAGGCCGAGGCGACCGCCGAGCCGACGTTCCCGCCCGCCGAGCCCACGCCCGTGCCCGTCGCTGCCGCCAAGGAGCCCACGGCGGAGCCGTCGTGGGAGCAGCCCGTCGCAGAGACGCCCGAGAGCGTCTTTGCCGACGACGAGAGCGGCGAGCCGACGAT
>JBPCSK010000272.1:0-2582 GCA_051007275.1 Gaiellales bacterium
GATCAAGGGCGATTGGATCCGGGTCCCCACGTCTCGGGAGAGGCAATCGCCCCTGATATCTCCACGGCAACCGCCCGACATGGACCCGGATCCGTCAGGAGATCCAACTCGGCCAGATTCTGTCCGACATCGTTGGCGCGGTGCGGACGGGCGAGCGCTGCGCGTTAGCCAATCCGCACAGCGCCATCCATGTCGGACCGATCGGCCAGACTGGATACCTTCACCACATCACCCGTTTGCGGTGCGTGCACGTACTGCCCGCCGCCGATGTAGATGCCGATGTGGCCGGAGCCGTGGAAGGAGATGAGGTCGCCCGGCTCGAGCGCGTCCATCGGGACGGGCGTGCCCATGCCGTACTGGGCGGAGGCGAGGTGCGGCAGCGAGATGCCCGCCTGGCCATAGGCCCACGCGACGAGGCCGGAGCAGTCGAAGCCGGAGGTCGACTCGCCGCCCCAGACGTACGGGACGCCAAGCGCGCTGAGGGCGATCGAGGCGGCGGCGCCACCCGTGCTGGACGACGGCGGCGGCTGGATGTAGGTGCCGACGTCGGCGCTGCCGCCATCGGCGACGGAGCCGCCGAGCGTGAGGTCCTGATTGGTGGCGGCGGCCTGCGCGTCGGCGAGGATGCCGCCAGCTGCCGCTGCCGCCTGGGCATCGGCAGCGCGCTGCGCGGCCAGGCGCCGCGCGAGGATGCCCTGGATCTCGGAGCTGAGGGAGCTGAGCAGGCGCTGGCGCTGATCGAGCGCGCCCTGGATCGACGCCTTCTCGGCCTGGCGCTGCGCGAGCGCGTCCTCTCGGGTTGCGCGCTCGCTCTCGAGGGCATCCTCGCGGCGCTTCACGTCGTGGGAGTACCTGCGAACGTCGGTGACGACCTGCTCGGCATGCGACGTGGCGCGCTGGACGAAGCGCTGCTGGTCCACGAGCTGGTCGATCGACCCGGCGTTGAGCAGCATCGCGACGAGGTCGGGATTGCCCTGACGGTACGCATCCACGAGCATCTGCGAGAGCTCCTGACGCGACACCCGGAGATTGGACTTCGACGCGTCGAGCAGCTTCTGGTTCTCCGAGATCTTCGCGTTCGTCTCGTCGAGCTGGACCTGCGCAGCGTTGTACTTCTCCGCCGCCGCGGCCACCTGGTCGTTCAACGACTGCAGCTCGGCCTGTGCCTTGTCAGCCTCGGCCCGTGCGTCGGCCAGGCGGTCAGCCTGCGCTGCGCCGGGCAGGAAGCCGGCGGTGAGGGCCACGGCGAGCAGCGCGAAGAGCGCTGCAGCGGGCCGGAGGCGTGGTCTCCGAGGGTGCCGCATCTGCCCCATAGGGTAGCAGCGGGCCATCGTCGGCTGGCTGATGCGTGTGCTGCGCATTCCCCGAGGCGCACGAAACCGTCGAGGTCGCTGCGATCGGCGAGGGCGTGCACGCGCACGACGTCGCCCGACTTCGTGGAGTGGACATAGAGCCCATCGCCGAGGTAGATGCCGACGTGGCCCTGGTCGTGGAACGACACGATGTCGCCTGGCTGGGCATCGGCGCGCGTCACGCGCCGGCCGGCGTCCCAGATCTGCCATGACGAGCGCGGAACGTCATGCCCGGCCTGCGCGAAGGCCCAGTAGACGAGCCCGGAGCAATCGAAACCGCTCTTGGGCGAGTAGCCGCCCGCGGTGTAGCGCGCGCCCAGCTCCGTCAGCGCGTACGCGGCGGCGATCGCGCCGGGACCCGAGGCATCCGGCACGGCTGGCGCGCCGTCGAGCTGGCGGGCGAGGTCGCTGCCGTTCGCGCCGGTGTCCGGTTGCGGCTCGAGCGCGATCGGCTCGAGCAACGCCTGGCGATGCATGGTGCTGCGGCGGGCCCGGGCCGCGTGCTGGCGCGCACGGTCGGCGCGCAGCACGCGCTGGCGCATCTCGAGCGAGAGACCGCCGAGCACGACGGCACGGCGCTGCTGCGCCTTGGCGACCAGCGTGCGGGTGTAGGCCATGTCCTCGTTGAGTCCGCGCAGCGTCCGCTCAAGCCCCACGCGCTCCTTCGTCAGCGAGAGCAGCGTGCCCGCAGTCGCATCGCGGCTGACGACCGGCGTGCTGATGAGCGCGCGACGAACGGCGTGCTCGATGCGCGTGACGCGAACGAGCCGCCGCTGCACCGCACCGCGTCGCTCTCGGGCACCGGTCAGCTCGCGGTGTGCGGCGATGGTCTGCGCGTCGGTCGCGCGCACCGCGATCACCGCGCGCTGGAAGGCGGGGGCGCGATGCGTCTTCCACCCGGCGGACGCGGGCGCAGCGATGATCATGGAAGCAACGACCAACAGCGCGAGAAGCGAAACAACCGGCCGGAGCTGATGGCTCCGTGTGTTCGACATTCGAAGGCCGAACCTTTCATCAATCCGTCGGCGCGTTGTGGAAAACCCCTGCAAACTGGTGGCAATTGTCACGCAGTTGTCGCGGATTTCCCGTAGCCAAGGGGATCCCGCAGATGTTCGGATTTTGTGAATGGCGCGGCACGCGCCCGAGCAGCCCCCGGAAACGACGAAGGGCCGGACCGCCCGCAGGCGATCCGGCCCCTCAGCATCGTCCTGTTACCGCCCGGCGAATGCG
>JBPCSK010000273.1:0-3167 GCA_051007275.1 Gaiellales bacterium
CCACGTCACACCAGCTCGTAGCGCTTGAGCAGGCCCTTGGCGATGATCGTCTCCTGGATCTCGTTGGAGCCCTCGCCGATCATCATCAGCGGCGCGTCGCGGTAGAGGCGCTCCACCTCGTACTCGGTCGAGTAGCCGTAGCCGCCGAAGATGCGCATCGCCTCCTCGGCGCAGCGCTGGCAGGTCTCGGTCGCGTACAGCTTGGCCATGCCGGCCTCGATGTCGGCGCGCTGGCCCGAGTCCTTCTTCCTCGCCGCGGCGAGGATCAGGTGCTTCGAGGCCTCGATGCGCGTCGCCATGTCGGCGATCTTCTTCTGGATCAGCTGGTGGTGGCCGATCGGCTTGCCGAAGGCCTCGCGCTGCTGCACGTACTCGAGCGACAGCTCGAGGGCGCGAAGCGAGATGCCCAGGCCACGCGAGGCGACGTTGATGCGTCCCGTCTCGATGCCGGACATCATCTGCAGGAAGCCGGTGCCGATCAAGTCCTCGCCGCCGAGGACCGCGGAGGCGGGTACGCGGTAGTCCTCGAAGGAGATCTCGACCGACTCGACACCGTGGTAGCCGAGCTTGCCGAGCGGCGGCGAGATCTTCATGCCGCCCTGGTCGGCGACCTGCGGGAGCTTGTCGACCAGCAGCGCCGTCATGCCCTTGTAGCGGGGCTCCGCCGTCGGGTCGGTCTTGACGAGCAGCGCGATCACGGAGGCGCGGTCGCCATTGGTGACCCACATCTTCGAGCCATTGATGATGAAGTCGTCGCCGTCGCGGACTGCAGTGGTGATGATCGACTGCACGTCGGAGCCGGCGCCCGGCTCGGTCAGCGAGAAGCACGAGCGGATCTCACCGGCCGCGAGGCGCGGCAGGTAGTTCGCCTTCTGCTCATCCGTGCCGTGCGCCGCGATCATGCCGCCGACGATGTACTGGCCGTTGACGATGCCCGACACGGCCATCCAGCCGCGCGTCAGCTCCGCAATCGCGAGCGCGTACGTGACGAGGTCGAGCCCGAGGCCGCCGTACTCGGTCGGGATGCGCATGCCGAAGGCGCCCATGTCCCGCAGGCCCTCGACGATCTTGGCCGGGAACTCGTTCTTCGCCTCGAGCTCCTTGGCGACCGGGATGATCTCCCGGTCCACGAACTCGCGGATCGCCTCGAGGATCTCACGCTGCTCCGGCGTGATGTCGAGTCCGTCGAATGCGCTGATGCGCTCCTTGAGGGGCATGTCCCGGCCTTTCCGTCGCGGCGATTGCTCTCGCCGAATGCTTCGCTGCGCGGAAGATTACGGCTGGTTGCCCGTGAGCGGAAGGATTACCGCGCGCACGGCATCCGGCACGGGTACCGGTCGCCGGGTCTTGCGATCGACGTAGACGTGCACGAAGTGCCCATCGGCACTGGCGAGCTCGGCGCCGACCTTGAAGATCCCGATCTCGTAGCGGACGCTGCTGGTGCCGATGCGCTCGACGCGCAGGCCGGCCTCGACGGGCTCGGGGAACGAGACCGAGTCGTGATAGCGGCAGAGCGTCTCCACGACGACGCCGACGACGTCGCCCGCATTCGGATCGAGCACGCCCTGCTCGATCAGATAGGCGTTGACCGTCGTGTCGAACCACGCGTAGTAGACGACGTTGTTGACGTGTCCGTAGGCGTCGTTGTCCATCCAGCGCGTCGTGATCCCACGGAACACCGGGAAGTCGGAGCGCTTGGGCATCTGCGGTTTCGCGGACACGGCGGTAGCCTACCGGGGTGAGCGCCTCCACCCCCCGCCCCGCGCACGGCGCCGGCTCCAGCTGGGACACGCCCGAGGCCGTCGAGCGGATCGTGCAGGCCTACGCCACTGCCGACGTCGTGGCGATCCGCCAGGCGCAGATCGATCTGCTCGGCCCGATCGACGGCGCCGCGATCGTCGATGTCGGCAGCGGCCCGGGCATCTACGCGCGCGACCTCGCGCTGCGGGGCGCACGCGTGACGGCCGTCGACTCCGCGCCTGCCATGCGCGACGGTGCGATCGCCGAGGCGCATGCCGCCGGCGTCAGCATCGAGGTGGCGGACGGCGAGGCCAACGCGCTGCCCTTCGCCGACGCGACGTTCGACGCGGCCACGCTCGTGCAGGTGATCGAGTACGTGCCCGATGCCGTCGGCGCGCTGCGCGAGATCGCACGCGTGCTCCGGCCGGGCGGCGCGCTGCTCGTCTGCGACACCGACTGGGGCACGGCCGCCTGGGGCATCGGCGATGCCGAACTCGCCGAGCGGATCAAGCAGGCCTGGTGCGCCACCAAGCCGCACTACGACGCGGGACGCCGCATCCCTGAGTGGCTCGTCGCCGCCGGCTACGACGTCGCCGCCTGGGAGCCGCGCGTGCTGGCCAACGCCGACGCCTCCGGCGACACGTTCCACGGGCACACCTGGAAGACCTACCGCCGTCTACTCGAGCGCCTCGGCACCGTCAGGACCGAGGATCTCGATCGCTTCGACCGGCTCTGCGCGGAGTCCACCGCCGCCGGCACCTTCACCTTCGCCGTCACGCGCCACGCGTGGCTGGCCCGCACCCCCGGAGGAACGCCATGATCGTGCGCCCCGTCGGCGACACCGCCGAGCTCGCCATGCAGGTCGACCACGCCGAGGTGGCCGGCCAGCTCGCCGCCGCCTGGGGCGGGCCGAACGTCCCCGCCCTGGAGCCGCGCGACAGCATGCTCACCGCCGTGCGCCTGCATGACATCGGCTGGCGCCACTGGGAAGCGGCCGCGCAGCTCAACCCCGACACCGGGCGGCCCGCGAACTTCCTCGACGTGATGATCGACGAGCATCTGCGCCTGTACCGCCTCGGCATCGACGAGGTCGCCGCCGCCGACGACTACGCCGGCATGCTCGTCTCGATGCACGCGGCCGGCATCTACACGGGTCGGTACGGCACGCAGCCGGCGATGATGCTGACGCGCGCGCCGGAGGTGCAGAGCGTCGTCGACGCCTTCATCGGCGAGCAGGAGGCGCGCTACGGCGCGGTCAAGGAGGGCCTCGGCGTCACGGACGACGAGCTCTGGCGGAACTTCCTGCTCCTGCAGGTGTTCGACCGCCTGAGCCTGCGCCTGTGCCTCGGAGATCCTGCCGGCATGGGCCCCATGGAGGTCGTGCTGCCCGAGGACCGCACGCTCACGATCACGCGCGACGACGACGA
>JBPCSK010000274.1:0-4333 GCA_051007275.1 Gaiellales bacterium
CGATCCTCGAGGAGCGCTTCGAGGACGCCGCCGGCCTCCCGCTGTACGTGGTCGAGGTGCACGCCGTGCTGTTCGACGACCCCGGTCACGCACCCGTCGCCGCCGACGGCGTGAGCGCGACGCATCGCGGCCCCGTGCCGCCCGCCCCCGCCCTCGAGCCGGACGTCCGCCTGGCCACGCTGGAGCCCGGCCCTGCGCCGCATCGCATCGTCGCCCGCGTGCGCGCCGACGGGGACGACCTCGTCGTCCTCGCGTGGGACTGACCCCGCTCGGCTAGCGTTCACCGCAGTCACTCCGGAGGAATCGCCGTGTCCCGTCTGTCGCCCCGCCTGATCGTCCTGCTCGTCCTCGTCGCCGTCGTGGGCGCCATCGGCGGCGGCGTGGCCACGGCCGCCATCGTCCGCGCCACGAGCGTGCAGCGCGACGTGCTGTCGCGCTTCGTCAACCCGCGGGGCGCCGACGGCCGCACGATGTACCTCCAGCGCGTCACCATCCCGGCTGGCACGAAGCTCGCCACCCACTTCCACGACGGGTCGCAGATCGCCGCGATCACGACGGGCACGCTGCGCTACACCGTCGTCAGCGGCGGCAAGGTCAAGGTCGTGAGCTCCGACCCGACCGGCCAGGCGCCCGCGGTCGTGCACACGATCCTGCCGGGCGAGACGTACGACGTGCAGGCCGGCCAGGGCGTCGTCGAGCCGTCGGGGATGATCCATCGCGTGGAGGCGCTGCCCGGCAAGGACGTGGTGATCTACGTCTCCTCGCTGTTCGTCAACGGCAAGCCGCTGTCCGAGAAGGTCACCGCCGCGCCGTGAGCCACGAGCGCCCCCGCTTCTGCCCGTTCTGCGGGGAGCCCATTGGCTCGTTCTTCGGGCATCAGGGCGACCACGGCGAATGCTGGTGCGAGCGCTGCCAAGAGTGGTTCCGCGCCGAGCGGGTGGACGACGCCGACGTCGTCGCCGCCCCGGGGACGGATGCGGAAGAATAGGAATGCGCCCGCTCAGCGGGCCGTTTGATTGTTGGACGACGAAATCACGGCAAAGGGACGGACCATGGCAGACGACGGCATCCACGAGATCGCGATCATCGGCGGCGGACCGGCCGGGTACACGGCTGCGTTGTACGCCGCGCGCGGCGATCTCCATCCCGTCGTCCTCGAGGGCTACGCCGCCGGCGGCCAGCTGATGATCACGTCCGAGGTCGACAACTTCCCGGGCTTCAAGGACGGCATCATGGGCCCCGAGCTGATGATGCAGATGCGCGCGCAGGCCGAGCGCTTCGGCGCCGATATCCGCACCGAGGACGTCACGGCCGTCCGCTTCTCCGACGACCCCGTCGCCACGCCACACGAGCTCGATACGCACGCCGGCACGATCCGCGCCCGCGCGGTGATCGTCGCCACGGGCGCGACCGCGCGCCAGATCGGCCTCGAGTCCGAGGCGCGCCTGCAGGGCCGCGGCGTCTCGTACTGCGCGGTGTGCGACGGCGCGTTCTTCCGCGAGCACGAGATCGTCGTTGTCGGCGGCGGCGACTCCGCGATGGAGGAGGCCAGCTTCCTGACGAAGTTCGCCTCCAAGGTGACGATCGTCCACCGTCGCGAGGAGCTGCGCGCATCCAAGGTGATGATCGACCGCGCCCGCGCCAACCCGAAGATCGCCTGGGAGCTCGGCTACGTCGTCGAGGAGTGCCTCGGCGACGATGCGCTGTCCGCCGTCCGCATCCGCGAGACCGAGGGCACGGCCACCAAGGAGATCCCCTGCACGGGGCTCTTCGTCGCGATCGGCCACGATCCCACGACGACGCTGTTCCAGGGCCTGCTCGACATGGACGAGAACGGCTACCTGCTGCAGCAGCCCGGCTCCACGGCGACGAAGGTGCCCGGCGTGTTCGCGGCCGGCGATGTGGCCGACCACGTCTACCGCCAGGCGATCACGGCGGCCGGCAACGGCTGCCAGGCCGCGCTCGACGCCGAGCGCTGGCTGGCCGACGTCGAGGCGTAGCGCGTGCCGTACTTCATCTGCCCCAACTGCCAGACGCGCTCGTTCGACGAGGATGGACGTGAGGGCCTCTCCCACCAGGCCATCGGCTGCGAGAAGTGCGGCTTCGGCTTCCTCTTCCAGCTGCTGGAGGACTACTTCCCCCGCTCCGGCGCGGGCTTCGTGGCCTGCGATGCCGAGACGCGCATCCTCGCCTCCGGCCATGGCGTCTTCGAGGTGACCGGGCGGCTCGAGGAGCAGCTGATCGGTCAGGAGGCCGTCGTTGGCCTGCACCTCGTGTTTGCCGACGGCGAGGATCCGATCTCGACCACGCTCGAGTGGGGCGTGCGCCAGCTCGACAAGCACGCGACGCTGCAGCATGCGGCCGGCATCGAGAAGCAGGTGATCGTCGACTGCTTCCCGGCCTATGACGACGATGGCGGTCTGCTGATCGCCCTCTCGCCGCCCGCCTGACGCGCGACGGCGCGCTGCCGCTCGACGATCGCCTGCAGGCGGTGAATCGCGGCGAGGTCGCGCGTTCGCTCCTCCACCCCACGCCCGATCGCGGCCGCGACCGGCGGTGCGATCAGCAGTCCCAGCCCCTCGAGCCGTGCCACGTCCGCGGCGGAGAGTCCGATGCGGGCCTCCTGCTCGAGCTCCCACCATGCCTCGCGCAGTCGGGCGTCGGCGAGGTCATCGGCGGTGCGCTCCGCGTGACGCGCGAGGCGTTCGGCATAGAGCTCGATGTCGAGGCGGTCCATGCCCCGATCCTGCCGCAGGGTCAGCGCGCCGTGACGCGCGCAGGACGCGCGCTTCGTCGCCGCTCCTGCGGACCGGTGGGACAGAGGTCGAACAGGACGCACGCGGTGCAGTGCGCCTTGCGCGAGGTGCACACGGCACGCCCGTGGGCGATCAGCAGGTGCGTCCAGTCGGTCCACATGCGGCGCGGCACGATCGCCATCAGCTCGCGCTCGGCCTTGACGGGCTCGACGGTGTCGGTGAGCCCGAGGCGCAGGCTCAGGCGCGACGCGTGCGTGTCGACGGCGATGCCCTCCGCCAGACCGTAGGCGTTGCCGAGCACGACGTTCGCGGTCTTGCGGCCGGCGCCGGGCACCTCCTTGAGCTCCTTCATCGTGCGTGGCACCTCGCCGCCGTGCTCGTGGAGGATGCAGCGGGCCGCGCCGATCAGCGACTTGGCCTTGTTGCGGAAGAAGCCGGTCGAGCGGATCGCCTCCTCGACCTCCGCCTGCGTCGCACCGGCGAAATCCTCGGGCGTCGGGAACCGCTCGAAGAGCGGTGGCGTGACCATGTTCACGCGATCGTCGGTGCACTGTGCAGACAGGATCGTCGCCACGAGCAGCTCCCACGGCGAGCGGAACGTGAGCGAGCACCTGGCGTCGGGATACTCGGCGCGCAGGCGACGGAAGACCACCCGCGCGCGGGCGTCGGGCGGGCTGGTGCGGGTGACCCTAGGCATCGCGGTCGCCCAGAGCGGGGCCTGCGCAGAGCACGTTGAGCGCCGGACAGCCATCGCAGCCGTACGGCGGCGGTGTGGGACGCCACGGACCGCGCACGGCGCGCGCGGCGAGCCCCTGGAGCTCGCCACGCAGGCGCACGCGATCGGCCTGCGTGAAGGCCCGCGTGGCCATCGCCGTCGCAGCGTCGTCATCGCCCAGCCACTGGTACGCGACCTCCACCTCCGCGTGCCCCGCCTCGAGCCCGGCCAGCGCGTACATCGACTCCTGGATCAGGTAGCCGTCGTCGCGGCGCTCCTCGGGCGTCTTGCCCTTGAGCCGCGCCACCTTCACGTCGCCGATCACGAGGCGATCGCCGGTGATCGCAGCAAGATCGAAGAAGCCCGTGGCGGTCGCCACGCCGAGACGCAGGAGAAACGGCTGCTCATGACGCACGCCGCCGAGCTCGCCGAAGCGAGCATGCAGCGGCGAGCTGAGCCAGCGCGCCAGACCGTCCCGCGCCTCCTGCTGCTCCGCCAACGTGGCGCTGGGCTCGGCCTCGACCAGCAGCAGCCCGGCATCGATCTCCTCCCCGATCTCGATCGCGGCATGCACGGCCTTGCCGACCGCCGCGCTCCCGCCGGCCTGCTCCGCGGGGAGCCCCAGCAGGCGCTGCGCGTGGAATCGATACGCGCAGGACTCGAACTGCTCGAGCGCCGAGTACGACAGCATCGGCGTCTCCCAGCCCTCGCTCCCCGCCAGCGGCGCGAGCGGAGCCAGGCCGTAATCCGACGTGGGCTCGGCATTGCCCACGGCCTCGATATCGAACGTCAGCTGGGCGTCGCCGTCATCGAGGACGTACGCGCGCGGTGCGCCATCCAGCGCGGCCGGCAGCACGGGCGC
>JBPCSK010000275.1:0-2642 GCA_051007275.1 Gaiellales bacterium
CGGCGTGCGGATCGCGAGCGCCCGGGTACCGAGCTCCTCGGAATCCTGACCGTGGTCGACGACGGCACCGATCATCAGCGCCCAGCGCTCAGCGGCGGACGCGAGATCCGCGACGGCGATGCCGATGTGGTGAACGCCGATGGCGCCCTGCACGAGGCGGAAGCGTATCGGAGCCTGCGCCGCGCGTCGTCGCCAAGCGCCCCAGCGGTCGATCAAGTTCGGAATGGGGTCTGACCCCAATCCGAACGTGGGTCGCGAAGTTCGGAATGGGGTCTGACCCCAATCCGAACCTGATCCGCGAACCGGCCTACAGAACGCGCTCGAGGCGCGGGTTCGGCAGTGGCTCACGGCCGACCTTGCCGCCGGGCTTGCCGTCGACCATCACGACGTCGGCCGTGAAGTCGCAGGAGCCACGGATCAGGGCCGAGCCGACGCCGTACGAGTCAACGGGCACGCCCGCCTTCTCGAACTCGCGAATCTTGGTGGCGGTGAACCCGCCCGAGACGACGATGCGGACGTGCTCGAACCCCGCCTTGTCGAGCGCGCTGCGCACGTTCCAGACCAGCTGCGGATTCACGCCGCGCGGATCGAAGCGGCCCATCATGTCCCACAGCGAGCTATCGACCATCGTCCCCGACGTGTCGAGGCGCACGCCCCACAGACGATCGCCGAGCGCCTCGGCGACACGTACGGCGGTGCCGGGGCAGTCGTTGTCGAAGTCGACGAGGACGACGAGGTTCTGCCCCGGATCGGAGCAGCGCGCGAAGGCCTCGGCTGCCGCGACGGTGTCGCCGTTGTAGGCGGCGATCAGGCCGTGCGGCACCGTGCCGAGGCCGCGCTCACCCCACCAGTCGGCCTGCGCATCCGTGGACACGCCGATCGCGCCGGCGATGTGCGCCGCGTAACCGTCACCCGTCTGGACGCGGTAGTGATCATGGCGCGCAGGGAAGTACATGATCGGCTTCGGCGACGCCGCCTGCACGACCTCCCGCACGTTCGTCGCCACGAGGCTGCGGCGCGCGAGGCTGCCGAGGTACACCGTCTCGAGGTGGCAGAAGTGCGCGTAGTCGCCCTCGATCGTGAGCACGCTCTCCCACGGCGAGATCTCGTCGCCGTCGTAGAGCGCGTGCACGACGAGGTCGTCCCAGCCGGGCTCCCACGTGCCGTCGTCGCGAATCAGGCCCGCGCACTCGCGTAGCGTCGCGATCGCCTCATCGACGCCGCCGAGCACCGATGAGCCGCGCTGGAAGACCTGAACCAGCACGCGTGGGCGGTGCTCGTCCCGCACGAGGACCTTCTGCGTGTGGTTGAAGTACGCGTCCGAGTACCAGCCCGAGCGGATCTTCTCGATCGGCAGATCGAACACCTCCGAGGGGAGGCGGGTCTTGGTGGCGCGGGGCAGCGTGGTCATCGACGGGGACGGCGTTGCCGGGATGGTACAGGCGCCGCGGATCCGGCGGCGTGCGCATACTCATGGGCATGGCGCTGATCACCCACCTCCCCGCGTCGGGGTACACCGCGATGCCATGGCGCAACGGCGCCGGCACGACCCACGAGATCGCGATCGATGACAGCCCCGGCGAGGCCGCCGCGCCGTTCCGCTGGCGCCTGTCGATGGCCGATCTCGCAGGCGACGGACCGTTCTCCGAGATCGCCGACGTCGACCGGATCCTCGTGCTGCTGGCCGGTGACGACGTGGAGCTCACGATTGACGGCGCCGCGCCGGCACCACTCGGTCGCCACGAGGCGATCGCCTTCCCCGGCGACGTGCCGACGAGCCTGACGATGGCCCCCGGCACCGGCCGCGACCTCAATCTGATGTGGGACCGCACGCGCGCCGAGGGTGCCGTCCACGTGCTGCAGATCGGCGACGAGATGCCGATCGACGCACCGACCGCATTCGCGATCGCGCTGGGCGGCTCGGCCACGGTTGCGGTCGATGACGAGGAGCACGTGCTCGGCGAGCAGGACGCGCTCCAGCTGGACGACGGCGGGACGCTGACCGTGGTCGACGGCGAGGTCTACCTCGCCACCATCCGCTAGCCGAAGACGCCCGCGCGGATCGCCTCGGCGACCGCTTCGAACTCGGCGGCCTGCGAGCGATCCTCGATGAGCGGCGGCGAGAGCGCCCGCACCTTCGCGTACTCGACCTCGAGCTTCGGGCCGGACAGCAGCGGGCGGCGCAGGTCGAAGCCCTGTGCGGCCGAGATCAGCTCGACCGCGACCACGCGGCGGGCGAGGGCCAGGACCTGCAGCGCCTGCAGGCCGGCCGTCGCGCCCATCGAGTTGAAGTCCTCCTGACCGGCGCTCGTCGGCAGGCTGCCGACGCCGGCCGGATGCGCCAGCACGGCGCCTTCGGCGACGAGGCTCGCGGCCATGTACTGCGCGATCATCAGGCCCGACTTGGTGCCGGGCTCGGCGATCAGGAACGGCGGCAGCGAGTGCGGATCGCCGCTGCGCCCGTCCATCAGGCGGAAGATGCGGCGCTCCGAGAATGCGGCCAGCTCCTGGACGGCGATCGTCAGCATGTCGAGCGGCAGCGACAGCGGCTGGCCATGGAAGTTGCCGCCGCTCAGCACGTCGCCGTCCTCGACGAACAGGAGCGGGTTGTCCGTGACCGCGCCGAACTCGGGCTCGATGGC
>JBPCSK010000276.1:0-3220 GCA_051007275.1 Gaiellales bacterium
GTGCATACGAGCACGCTAAGCAAGCCGAACGGACCATTGGGGTCGCTGTACGGATACCCCTACCGCGTTCTGCACACCTGTACGGGTAGCCCTATCGCGGCGTGACCTAGACTGCTCGCACTGTGCTCAACCTGCTCCTGCTCGAGGATGAAGACCTGCTGCGACTCACGCTCGCCACGGCACTGCCGGACGAGACGATGTCGGTCGTCGGCGCGTATGGCGATGCCAAGAGCGCAATCGCGGCGGCGGCGAGCACCGCCTTCGACGTCCTCGTGACCGACCTCGATCTGGCGCACGGGCAGGGCCCGAACGGCATCGTCGTCGCGAACGTCCTGCGCCGCACGAAGCCCGAGATCGGCGTCGTGCTGCTGACGTCCTACGCGGACCCGCGTCTCGTCGGCACGAAGCTCGACCAGCTGCCGGAGCGCGCCGAGTACGTGCGCAAGCACGCGATCCGCGACATCGACACGCTGCGCTCCGCGATTCGTCGCGCGGCACAGGGCGCGAATGCGCCGGTGAGTCTCGCGGCCGAGGTGAACCTCACCGACACGCAGATGGAGACCATGCGCCTCGTCGCCCAGGGCCTGAGCAACGCGGAGATCGCCCGGCAGCGCGTCGTCACCGAGGGCGCCGTCGAGGTCTCGCTCCGCCGCATCGCCCGCAACCTCGGCTACACCAGCGACTCGACGCAGAACGTCCGGGCACTGATCGTCCGCGCGTACTTCGAGCTGTCCGGGGCAACTGGTGCCCACCACAAGCTCCCGTCCTAGCGCGCGCGAGCTGCTCGGTGGCCGGTGGGCGATCTCGTTCCGCGGCTGGCTGATCTTCTCCGCGCTGCTCTTGATCATCGGCCCGCCCGGCGTCAAGTCCCAGCTGGACCTGCCAGTGCAGACCATCGCGGTGATCGCCCTCACAGGCTGGCTCACGATGAGCGTCCTCTATCTGACTGCGCATCTCACCGTCTTTCGCAACCGTCGTACCGCGCCCCGCAGCGTCGCGTGGGTCATTGCGTTGGGCGTCGTGGTGGGCGCCGCACGCGCGGCGGCCGCCTTCGCGATGCCCGAGAGCCGCGCCGTGCTGGGCGATGGCTGGTCGGGCGCGTTCTCGGCCACGCTGTACTTCCTCCCCATCACCGTGCTGGCGCCGGTGCTCATCACGTACCTGATCGCCTTGACCGACTGGTACGCGTCCGAGCGCACGCGACTGCTGCGCTTCGAGGTCGAAGCCGAGGCTGCGCGCCTGCGCGCGGTCGGCGCACTCAATGCCGCACGCGCAGTGATCACCACGCGCATCCAGACCGCGCTCGAACAGCAGCTCAGCGACCTCGAACGCGTCGCCACGATCGACGACCCGGACGCCCGGCTGTCCGACGCGCTCCTCGATGCCGCCGCCGGCTACGTGCGACCCGTGAGCCACCGACTCTGGCAGGAACGCGACCCCAAGCTCCAGCGCGGCGCCCTCATCGCGATCGACCGTGCGAGCCTCTCGGCGCCTCTGCCGATCGCCATTCCGTACGCGCTGTGGGTCGTCGTGATCGTCCCCGCCGCCGCCGTGCACTTTGGCGGACTCACGTGGCTGCCCAGTGCGCTCACGCTCCTCGTCGCCATGGTGGTGCTGTATCCGCTCGGGCGCGCCGCGATCCGCCGGTTCGCCCCCGCCCCGCACTACCTGCGCGCGCGTCTGCTCGCACTCGTGCCGATGCTGGCTGCCGCGCTGCTGAGCGGAACCGCTGCGGCGACGTTCGGGGCGAGCACGACCACACCGCAGCGGACGGTCCTGCCGGCGCTCTTCGTGATCGTCTTGACGGTGGTCGTCAGCTGGGTGCAGGCCACGCTGCGCACCCAGGATGCGCGGCTGCAGTCGCTGCGCTCGTATGCCGAAGAGGCCGAGTTCGAGCGCCTCGCCCTCGAGGCCGCAACCGAGCAGATGCAACGCGAGCTCGCGCTCTACCTGCACGGCACCGTGCAGGCCGGCCTCGTCGCCTCGGCGTACTCGATCCAGGACGCCGTCAACCGCGGCGACACTGCGGCCCTCGAAGAGGCAATCGCCGACGCCCGCGCCTCGATCGTGCGCGTCGGACAGGCTGCCGGCGAGCCGACGGTGCACGATCTCATGTCGCTTCGCGCCGCTATCGACGACCGCTGGGACGGGGCCATCGCCATCACGTGGAACATGCCGCCAGAGGAGCCGGCGGCCGCCCTCATCACCCGCATCAACAACGTGATCCAGGAGTGCCTCGCCAACGCCTCGATCCACGGCGCCGCCTCCGAGGCGACGGTACGCATCGTTGCCGACGACGAGCAGGTGATCGTCGAGATCACGGACAACGGCACCGGCCTCGGCGACGGCAAACCCGGCCTCGGCAGCGCGATCCTCACCGAGGCGACCCACGGCGAGTGGTCGATTGCGTCGGTGCCGACCGGTGGTGCGCAGGTACGCGCCGTCGTGAGCCACTGACGCTCCGCGACGGGGCGTCCCGCCGCTCCATGAAGAACGCGCGAGGGCGGCCCGAAGGCCGCCCTCGCGGTGGAGCTGTTCGTGTACCCGGTGGGTACGCGGGCCCGCGTTATCCAGCGGTCAGGTTAATAGGCGCACCCGTTAAGGTGGGCGCTCGCGAGAGTTCCATCCGGGCAGGTCGTGCCATACCATGAGGTGACACCGGACACATCAGCGCCGCTGAGGTTGGCGCCGGTGAAGTCCGTGTATTGGAAATTACCGGAGAGGCGAGCATTACTGAGGTTGGCTCTGATCGCCGTCACACGCTCGAATCCTGTGATCGTTGCGCCACTGAGATTCGCGTCAGTGAAGTCCGCGTAGTTGAACTCACTACCGGTGAGGTTCTGACCGCTGAGATTCGCGTTCTGTGCGTTGACATGCCACCAAGTTACGTACGTCAGTGTCAAACCTGAAAAGTCTTGGCCTGAGAAGTCCGCACCGGAATCGTTCATGCCCGGACCGACGATCCAGCCCGCGACGCTCGCGTAGCGACTCGGGAGGCCACCCGAGCCACCGCTGCCACCCGACCCTGCCGGTCCGGCGGGTCCGGCTGGCCCAGCCGGACCCGCCGGACCCGTAGCACCCGTAGGACCAGCAGGACCCTGCGCGCCATCCTTGCCATCAAGGCCCTTCAGGGCGCCCTTGCTCAGATCCGACACCTCGATCGACCCGCTCTTGATGGCCGCACCGTCGATCGCACCATCGGCGATATCGGCATTGCCGA
>JBPCSK010000277.1:0-3671 GCA_051007275.1 Gaiellales bacterium
GTGTTCAGCCGTAAAACCGTGTAGCGCGTTCTCGTTGCGGAGCCCCGTCGACTTCGGTCGGCGGGGCTCTTCGCATTTCCGGGGCGGAGCCGTTCGGCGGTACGCTTCGCGCGAGTAACCGCTGGGAGGGCATATGGCAGTGCAGGCAGACCCCACGATCGACCCGGAGCGCCGTCAGCGGCTGCTCGACATCGTCGACGAGATCGGTCCCGCCTTCCGCGAGCGAGCGCCGAAGTACGACCGCGAGGCGTCGTTCCCCTTCGAGAACTTCGACGACCTCTACGACGCCGGCTTCTACGGCCTCTGCATTCCCACGCGCTACGGCGGCCTGGGTGCGAGCTTCAACGACTACATGCACATCGGCGCGGCGATCGGGGCGTACTGCCCGATGACGGCGCTGACCTTCAACATGCACACGCAGACCGTGCTGTGGACGGGCGTCGCGGCCGACGATCTCGACATGAGCGACGAGCACCGCGCCGCGCACGAGGCGCTGCGCACCGAGCTCTACCGCCGCATCATCGAGGAGAAGGCGCTGCAGTCCCAGCCGCTCAGCGAGGGCATCGCCCAGGGCGCCACGCGCGGCTTCGCGACGACGGCCGAGAAGGTCGACGGCGGCTACAAGGTCAACGGCCGCAAGATCTTCGCCTCGCTGTCGGGCGCCGCGACGGACTACAACATCACCTGCGTCGAGACGAGCGAGGACGAGATCCTGTTCCTCGCGATCGCCGCGGATGACCCGGGCGTCGAGATCGTCGGCGACTGGGACCCGCTCGGCATGCGCGGCACGGTGTCGCGCACGCTGCTCTTCAAGGACGCCTTCGCCGCGGACGACGCGGTGCTGCTGCCGCCCGGCATCTACAACCAGCTGGCCGAGCGCTGGCCGTACGTCTACATGACGCTGACGCCCGCCTACATGGGGCTGTCCAAGGCCGTCGTCGACTTCGTGCGCGACTACATGTCGTCGCAGGCGCCGCCCGGAGTGACCTCGCGGCGCGACGTGCCGCAGAAGCAGCAGGGCTGGGCCGAGCTGCAGATCATGTACGAGCGGAGCCGCGCGCTGTTCGACAAGGTCGTCGACGAGGCGCGCGTCGACCCGACGCCCGACATGGTGGCCCGAGCCCTCGCCGCGAGCTACACGACGATGGAGACCGCGCCCGAGCTCGCCTCATTGGCGATTCGCATCTGCGGCGGGCTGTCGATGCTGAAGGAGTTCCGCCTCGAGCAGTACTACCGCGACGCGCGCTGCGGCTCGCTGATGCTGCCGTGGAGCGCCGAGGTCTGCCTCCATCGCCTCGGCCGGCACGGGATCTTCCCCGACGGCGATGACGCCTAGTCCGCTGCTCGATGTCGACGCCGCGCCGGTCGCGTGGCGCGAGGCGGGGGAGGGGCCGCTCGTGCTCTTTCTGCACGGCCTCGGTGCGACGCGGACCAGCTGGGATGCGCAGCTCGTCGCGCTCGCCGACGGGTATCGCTGCGTGGCGTGGGATCTGCCGGGCTACGGCGCCTCGCCGCCGCTCGCCGACCTCACCCTCGAGGCCGCGGCCGACAGCGCCGCGGCGCTGATCGCCGAGCTCGGCGGCCCGGCGCGCGTCGTGGGACTGTCGATGGGCGGCATGATCGCGCTGCACCTCGCGCTGCGGCATCCGGACGCAGTGCGCTCGCTCGCCATCGTCGACTCGAGCCCGGCCTTCGGCATGGACGGCACAGACCCTGACGCCTGGCGCGCCGCGCGGCTCGCACCGCTCGACGCCGGCGCGCAGGTGCCCGATTTCGCCGAGCCCGTGCTGCGCAGCGTGATGGGGCCGCACGTCTCCGACGAGGCAGTCGCGGCCGCCGTCGCCTCGATGCTGCGCGTCCCGCTCGACGGGCTGCGACAGACGATCGCCGCGCTGCCGGCGCACGACGTGCGCGCGCGACTCGGTGAGATCGCCGCGCCCACCCTCGTGGTGGTCGGCGAGCTCGACGAGGAGACGCCGCCCGCCTACTCCGAGGCGATTGCGGCGGGGATCCCGGGTGCGCGGCTCGAGGTGATCGCGGGCGCCGGCCACTACACGTCGTTCGAGGCACCGGGCGCGCTCAACGCGCTGCTGCGCGATCATCTGGACATGGTGGAGGCCAGCTGATGGAGCACCGCACCCTCGACGTCTTCCGTCGCGCGCTCACGGCGAGCGGGCTCGAGCCCGGCGAGGTCGTCGCCGTGCTGAGCGAGTCGATGAGCCACACGGCGCTCGTCGACACCGCGCGCCTCTCCGCCGAGGACCTCGGGGGCCGCGTCGTCGATGTGCGCATGCCGACGCCGGCAAACCCCGGACCGGTCGCGATCCGCTCGACCGGCTCGAGCATCGCGCTGCAGGGCAATCCCGCCGCCGTCGCCGCGCTGTGCGCCGCCGATCTCGTGCTGGACTGCACCGTCGAGGGGCTGCTGCACGCGCCCGAGCTGCCTGCCATCCTCGGCGCCGGCACGCGGGTCCTGATGATCCCGAACGAGGATCCCGAGGCTTTCGAGCGCTGGGCGCCCGACGACGGTGCGCTCAAGGCGCGCGTGCTCGCCGGTCTGGAGCGCCTGCGTGCCGCCGATGAGATGCACGTCACCTCGCCCGCGGGCACCGATCTGCGGATCCGGCTGAGCGGCGCGTTCACGGCCGGCTCCTGGGGCGCGACCGATGGCCCGGGCACGGTCGCGCACTGGCCGGGAGGTCTCGTCGTCGCGTTCCCCGCCGCCAGCACCGTCGAGGGCACCCTCGTGCTGGCCCCCGGTGACGCCAACCTCACCTTCAAGGAGTACCTGCGCGAGCCGGTGCGCCTGACGATCACCGGCGACCGCGTCGTCGACATCGCCGGCGAGAGCGTCGACGCCGACCTGCTGCGCTCGTACCTCGCCGCCTTCGACGAGGAGGAGGCGTACAGCGTGAGCCACGTCGGCTGGGGCATGAATCCCGCCGCGCGCTGGGACGCCCTCGTGATGGTCGACAAGCGCGAGACCAACGGCATCGAGCTGCGCGCCTTCGAGGGCAGCTTTCTGTTCTCGACGGGCGCCAACGAGAACGCCGGCCGCTTCTCGCGCGGCCACTTCGACTTCCCGATGCGCCACTGCACGATCGCCCTCGACGGCCAGGTGGTCGTCGATGCCGGCCGCGTGCTCTAGGCGCACGTGGACCTACGCCGAGGCGCCTGATCGCGTGTGGCGTCGCTGACGACCCTGGTGCGCCCCTACCGCAGCAGCTCGCGGATCTGAGCGGCCGACGCCCCATGCCGCTGCAGCCACGCATGCGCCCGCCGTCGCGCGCCCGCATCGGTTCCAGCGGTCGGGTACCGCCGCCGCACCTGCCGCTCCAGCTCGGCCGCGTCGACGGGCGGCTTGGTCTGCTCCGCCGCGCCGGCGACCTCCGACGCCAGCCGTCCGGCCAGCTGCGGGCCGAACCCTCGGCGGGCGAGGAACCCGTACGCGCGCGACCGGCTCGCCGCGGCGCTCGGCCGCGCGGCGAGCAGGCGCCGCGCCTCGGTCTCCTCGTCGAAGTCGGCGTAGATCTCCTCGATCGCGGCGGCAATGTCGGCGTCGGTGAAGCTCTGCTTGCGCAAACGCTGTTGCGTCGAGAACGCGGCCTGGCCCGCATCGCGGAAGCGGCGTGCCCGCGTGGCGGCGAGCACGCGGTCGTTAAGGGCGCCGA
>JBPCSK010000278.1:0-2909 GCA_051007275.1 Gaiellales bacterium
GGTCGTGATCGCGATCACGACGGCGAGACGCAGCCCATGGCGCAGGAAAGGATCACCCAGACGCAGGTGTGGCCGCAGGGTCCAGTGGCGCGCATACCCGCGGGTGAGACTGAGAGACACATCGCCACGACGTCCGACGGGCCAAGGCCCTGCCACGGCCTCGGCCGCCGTGCGGAGGTCGCGCTCGATCGTCTCGGCGACGACCCTCTCGACGGTCGGGACCCCGGCGACGCAGGCGGCCGCCGCGGCGCTGAAGCGCTCGAGCGGTGCGGCGATCCGTCGACGCCAGATCGGGAACTCAAGCGCGTTGGCGATGGCGAACGCGAGCTCCGACCCGGTGCGGGCAAAGTCGTCGAGCAGCGCCCGCTGCGCAGGATCGTCGGGCGTGCCGCTTGGCGTGAGGGCGACGTACGACAGGCGCGCGCAGTCGCCTGCCTCGGTGAAGGTCGTCAGCCACGCCAGCGTCGGACCGCGCGCGCCGCTCTCGGCAATGCGCTCCTCGGATTCGATGAGCCGCAGCGCCAGCGTCGGACTGGCCGCGGCCTGCGGCCCTTGACGCAGGGCGAAGCCGAGCGTGCGGTAGATGATCGCGATGCTCTCGCGCATGCCGCCGACGCGCCGTGACACCAGCGGCAGCGTGATCACCGCGGCCTGGCACAGCCCGCCGATCAGGATCAGGATGGCCGTCTCGAGCGCCGAGCGATCGGTGGTCGGCGTGCCGCTGAAGATGATGAACGTCACCATCACGAGGACGCCACCCATCGCGGCCCGTGGCCCGGCGATGCCCGCGAAGCCGCAGAGCGCGGCAACCAGCGCCGACGCCAGGACCTGCCACACGCCGTAGCCCGCAATCAGCGCGCCGGCGTACGCGGCGATGCCGAGGACCACGGCGACCAGCGTGAGAATCCGCACCCGCGGAGCAAACGGACCGCGCGGGTCTCCGAGACCGGTGAAGATCGCGCCGACTGCAAGCGGCACGGCCGCGTGCATGTGATCCGTCGCCACGGCGATCGTCGCGAGCGCGCCGCAGACGAGACCCCCGCGCAGCGGGGAGAACCAGCGCACTGCTGCCCAGTCAACCGCGAACGTGGCGCGGGTGACCTCACGGGCGAGACGACGCTGCGACATGCTGGCTAGGGTACGCCACCTCCGCGGGCTGTGGAGAGCCTCAGCCGGTCGGCACGCAATCGGCGTGCAGTTGGACTCGCAGACCGCCAGGAGCCGCGCCGCCTATGCGCGTCTCGACGTGCCCGCGCCCCGCGCTATCGCCGACATAGCGCGATGCGATCGCCCGTCGCTCAGCAGGCGTAAGGCGGGCTCGCCCCTCGAGGAAGACGCTATGCCCGATGATGCCGCGACGCCTCGTGGCCGCGGGACACCAGATTCGATGCTCCTGGACCCCGCGGTGCACTCCGAATTCCGCGACGCGATGGCTCGACACCGCCGCGCCGAGCTTCCGACTGTCCGCTGCACAGGCAACGGTTGGCGAGAACGTCGCCGCGGCAGAAACGGTGGGGCCGGCGATTCCGAGCGCGTTCCAGTAGCTCCACGAATTGTTCCCCGAATTGCCGCCCGGCATCTGCTCCTCCCAGTTCGGGAAGTTGGGCGGCGTCGCCGTGAACGTGACGGCCCCAGTAACGAGCGTCGCGGTGGCCGTCTGCGTTGGCAAGGCGCCGCTGCCAGCACCGCCGGGAACGGTTCCATTGACCGGGTAGATCGGGAGGCCGGCGCCGGTCGCATCAGCGGAGTTCCCGTCACCGGCGTACTGCACGAGAGGCGCGTTCGTGGCGCCGACCATCAGCGTGACGGCAGCGCTCGAGGCGGTCGTGACCGTTGGCACCGCCGAGTACGTCATTGTCCCCGACGCCTGCATGAAACCGAGGGGTCCTTGGAACAGCGCCGAGGGCACCACATACGTGCCCGGCTGCGTCACGGTCTGGGCAGCAACCGCCGTGGTGCCGGAAGGACACGAGACGGTGTAGGTTGCCGTGCCGAGACTGACGGCCACGGCCACGGGCTGCGCCGGCGCGACGGTGCACTGGTCGATACCCGTGCACACATTGGAGCTCGAGCCAGCCGCCACCGTCGGCACGATCGCTCCGCAGGCGAGGAGGGCAAGAACAATGGGAAGCCGACGCATGGGTTCGTTGTAGCACCTCCGCGTCCGCGGGCCGCTCGCCACGTGTTCGGGAGTACGTCCGAGGCGATCGCGATCCTGTGGTGGTGGAGCTGCTCGACGTCGATGGGGTCGAAGTCGCCGTGCGGCGATCACCGCGGGCACGCCGCGTGCGTCTGGTGGCCAAGGCCGGTCGCGGCGTCGAGCAGGTGTCCGGTGGCGTAGAACCCGGCCGGGCCCGCCCCCACGACGGCGATGCGGTGCGCGCGATTCGTCATGCAGGCAACGTAGCGCGAGACTACGCGGCGACGCGCAGCGGCGGCAGTGCGCAGGCCGGGGCGTACGCGTGCAGCTCCGTGCCGTGCTGACGCAGCCACTGGTGCGCGTCGCGCCAGTCGGGGCGCAGCGCCTCGACCTCCGCCCAGAAGCGGGCGCTGTGGTCGAGGTGACGCAGGTGGCAGAGCTCGTGCGCGACGACGTAGTCGAGCACGGCGAACGGCGCGAGCATCAGCCGCCAGGAGATCGAGATCGTGCCGGTGCGGCTGCACGAGCCCCAGCGGGAGGTGCCGTCGGCGATGCGGAGATTGGTGGGATGCGGCTCGGGCAGGTCGGCGATCAGCGCGGCGGCGACGCGGCGCGTCTGCTCGCGGTACCAGCGCTCGACCATGCGCGCCGCGTCCGCGAGGTCCGGGGCGCAGACGGTGACCGCATCATCCGTCGCCAGCACGCGGCCACGGCCGGCGTGACGCAGGTGCAGCGGCAGCGGCGTGCCGTGGCGCCAGATCACGTAGGG
>JBPCSK010000279.1:0-1599 GCA_051007275.1 Gaiellales bacterium
GCCTACCCGCTCACGCAGCACAGAAGAACCACGCGTCAATTTGGGCCCGGCCCCAGAATGACGCGAAATCGGTCAAGCTGGGGCCGGGCCCAAATTGACACTCAGTGGCCGTTCGGCGAGAAGTGCTGCGTGTCGAGCGTGCTGCCCGTCCACGCGCCGCCCCAACCCCACGTGGCCGCGGCGAAGATCTTCACGACGGGGTCGCCGGGCAGGATCTGGAGCGGGCTCTTCCGCTTGGTGCGATCGATGTACTGCTTCGAGGCCTTGTGGAACACGCGGCCGTTCTCGATCCACGGGTTCTCGATCGGGTTGATGTCGATCGCGCGGCCGTACGCGTGGTTCGACCAGCTGCTCGAGCCGGTTGCGGCACGGCAGTTGAAGGCGGAGGTGTTGTCGGCATCGATCGACTTCCAGTCGTCGCCGCCATACGCATCGACGGGCTTCATCTGGCGAATCGGATAGCCGATCTCGTAGAGGCGCTTGAGCACGAGCTGATCGATCGTGTCCGCCACGTCGCGGTGGACGATCAGCTGGCCCGTCGCGGTGTCGCCGTCGGGCGTGCGGTACGTCGACGTGATCAGCCGCAGCTCGCCCAGCGAGACGGGGCAGCCCTTGTGCCACGACACGCCGATCATCGCCTTGCGCATGTCCTTCGGGATCGGCGTGACCGTCGACGTGTAGCCGGCGGCCTGCGCGGCCGGCGCCGACAGCGCAGCCGCAGCCGCGCAGAGACAGAGGAGGGCGATGCGTCGCATGCCCTCACTCTGCCTCACGATGCGGTCGTCTAGCGGTGCAGCGAGATCGGAAGGCGCTTGCCGGTCTTCGTGACCACGAGCGTGATGTTCTTCTTCGTCGGCTTACCTGTCTTGGGCTTGACCGTCACCGTTGCCCTGCACGTGCCGACGGCGATTGCCTTGATGCCGCCGGGCGTGGCCCTGCAGACCTTCGGCGTGGACGTCGAGACCGACGTCTTGCCGCCGTTCGTCTTGAGGTTCAGCGCCTTGATCAGCGTGCCGATTTTCGTGATGGAGCCGAGCTTGACGCGGTTCTCATTGCCGCGGGATGCCGTACTCGTGCCGGTACTCGTGCCGGTACTTGCGTTCGTATTGGCTCCCGAACCGCGGCGATTGACGGTGAACTTCGGCGCGGAAAATGAGATGTCAGTGATCGTGAGCAGTTGCCCGGCGGTGCCATTCGTCGTGGCATCCCACGCGGACCAGCCGAGCGTGAACGTTCCGGGGTCGTTGGTGCGATCGATCGAAAGGATGTTCGAGTCGAACGCGGCTACGGACGTGCCGAAGAGGTCAAGGATTGTGGATGGAATGAGTGCATAGAACGAGCCGCGCCGATCGCCGCCGCCGGCCGCGTTGGAAAGCAGGTGCGGTGCGGCGATGCCGTACGTCAGTGTCGGCGCCTGCCCGGGCACGATCGGTGACGACTCGAGCGACCCGATGAACGCATTCGTCGAGCCGAACAGCACGCCCGTGAGTCCAATGTCGAGCGTGGAGTCCATCGAGAGGATGATCTGCGGCTGGAGGCGCTCGCTATCGGATTGGGTGATTGCGCAAGTCGACACGGGACTCTGCGAGCAGCCACCCG
>JBPCSK010000280.1:0-2555 GCA_051007275.1 Gaiellales bacterium
CACACGGCCTCTGCGCGTGCGCTCTACGCGGATGTGATCCGCGACGTCTGCGCGCGCCCCGCGGTGCTGCTCGCGCTGGGTGAGGCGATTCCCGGCGGCGCGGTGACGTGCGCGGCCGATCGGCGGCGTGCGGTCGCCGACGGCGTGGCGCGGGCACTCGAGCTGGCGCTCGCGCTTGGCGCTGGCGACGAGCCATCGCGGCATGACGTGCTGCTGCTCGAGGAGGCGGAGCGGCGCCTGTGGGAGCCGGTCACGGTCGACCTGGCGCGCGTGCTGCAGCGCACGGGACCCGACGGCCTGTTCGCCTTCCTCGTGGTCGACGGCGCCACCCGGCGCGAGGCGTGGCGCGCGGACACCCTGCGCCGCCGTGCCGAGCATGTCGAACCGCTGACCGCTGAGCTGCCGCAGCATCCCGAACACGAGTCGCTCGATCTGGCGCGCTTTCGTCTCGACGTCGAGCAGGCCGTCGATCTGACCGCCCGTCGCACCGGCGTGTCGGATGAGCTCGCCTACGGCATGGTGATGGCCGAGGTGTCCTACGCCGAGGCGGGGCGTCGGACGGGACGCACGCCGAACGGACTGTGGATGGCGATCGCGCGACTCCGTCCGGAGTGGCGCGGGGTCGCCGAGCGCGGGCGCGCCGCAGGACTCGGCGGTGGGATCCTCGTGCGCGTCACGGATCGCACGGAGACCGCCGTGCGCCGCCTGATTCGCTGGCGCCTCGTGGGCGGCACGGCAGCGGCGCTGCTCCTGGCCGGCGCGATCGGCGCCGCGGTCGCGGCGAGCGTCCTCGAGGGATCCACGCCAGCTGCACGGCCGCCGCTGGAGCCGGCGCTCGAGGCCTCGGCTCCGGCCGGCGAAGGGCCGTACGGACCGATCGGCCGCATCCTCGCGATCGAAGCAGCGGCGCGGCTCCTCGGTGGCAGCCAGTCCGCCGCACCTGCCACGCCGGACACCGGCGCGCGCACAAAGGCGCGTACCGCGCGATCAGTCAGCGGCGCAGGGACCGCCACCACCGGCAGTGGCGCTGCGATGCCCACGGCGTCCTGCGGCCTCGGATCGGCGGCCCTGGCATGTCGCTGAGGCGCCTCCTGCCTGCCCTGCTGATCGCCGGACTCGTCGGCGCGGCGCCGGCTCACGCGGAGCCGGTGATCAGCGCGCCGCCGGCGATCGTGGGTGCACCGATGGTCGGGAGCCAGCTCCATGCCGACGGGCTGCAGGTGGACGCCGCCGTGTCCGAAGACAGCGCGCTGACGTGGGAGCGCTCCGCCGAGCAGGGGTTCGAGCAGATCCCCGATGCGCACGAGGCGACGTACGCACCGACGATCGCCGATGTGGGGCATCGCCTCCGCGTGCACGTCGTCGTGGAGACCGCGATGGGCACCGCTGAGGAATGGTCGGAGCCGACCGAGGCGATCGGCTACCGCGGAGCGTCGCGGCCGCTGCGGCTCGGCGCGATCGCCGGCGCGCCGGCGCGCCTCAGTCGCTGGATCGTGCGCGCGGGCGATGCGGTCCACCTGTCCGGACAGGTCGCGGCCGCTCTCGCCACCGCAGAGGCGCGGCTCGTGCTCCAGCCGACCGTGCCGGCCTACGCGGCCGTCGACGCACCGGTGTCGATCGATGCGATGGGGCGGGTGGCGAGCGACATCGTGCCGACGGTGAATGCCGTCGCGTGGCTGGAGCTGGCGCCGACGGGGGAGCCGACGCAGCGCATCCAGCTCGGACTCGTCGGCGTGCGCCCCCGCATCGTGGTGCGACTCGGGGCCACGGCCGATGGGCGGGATACGAACGGGCATGCGCTCGTGCGCGATCTCCGCGTGCTGCCGGGCAGCATCCTCGCGCCGGGGGTGGCGGGCCTGCAGCTGACGTGGGAAGGGCGTCTGCCGGGTGACCGCAGTGGCACCGCGGTGTGCCGGTCGTCGGAGCGCATCACCAGCGGATCGCGGGGACAGTTGCGCGGCGGGTGTCAGACGCGCGGCTCGTGGAGCAGCGCCCGCTGGCGCCTCGTGCTCGACCCGGGCACGACCGATCCCGCGGCGGCGCCGTTTCTGCCGTCGGCCAGCGCGTGGACCGCGCCGATCGTCGGCCAGCGCGCGCCGCATGCGGTCGCGCTGCTGCCGGTCGCGGCCGCGCGCACCTGAGGAGCGCGGGGGGCGTGGACATCCGGTTCGACAGGCGTGCCCGCCCGCGATCGTCCGCTACGCTGCGCCCGTGGATCTGATCGTCGTCCAGGACCTGATCGAGGCGCATCTGCCGGGCAGCCGTGCAACCGTCTCCGACTTCATGGGTGCCGGCGGCGACCACCTCGCCGTTCGCGTCGAGGCCGAGCAGTTCGCCGGCAAGAGCCTCATCGAGCAGCACAAGATGATCTACGCGGCCGTCCAGGAGCACATGGACTCGGGCGCGATCCACGCACTCTCCATCACCACCGTCACCCTCGAGCCTGGAGCATCCGCATGAGCGTCATGAGCGACGAGCAGATCTACGACGAGATCGTCTCCATCGTCACCGGCAACCGCGTCGCCCTCTTCATGAAGGGCACCCCCGAGGAGCCG
>JBPCSK010000281.1:0-4384 GCA_051007275.1 Gaiellales bacterium
CCAGCTGCTCGCGCAGGGCCGTGAGGACCTCACCGCCCTGTTTCGGATCTCCGAGATGCACGGCTACAACGAGGCGATCGACAATCACTACTCGCTCGCGCTCGACGGCCACGACGACCTGTTCCTGCTGAACGCCTACGGACCGCACTGGTCCGAGATGCGCAGGAGCGACATCGTGCTCGTCGATCTGGATGGCAATGTCGTGGAGGGCGAGGGCAGCGGTGCGATCACCGCCATGCAGATCCATCGGCAGATCCACCGTGCGCGGCCGGATGCTCGCTGCATCATGCACACGCACATGCCGAATGCCTCGGCGGTCGCGTGCACGAAGGGCGGCTTCATCGAGTGCCTCACGCAGAACTCCATGAGCTTCTACGGCACCGTCGCGACGCTCCCGTACGGCGGTCAGGTCGAGGGTGACGATGAGGGTCTGCGGCTGGCCACCGCCGTCGCCGAGGGAGCCAACGTGATCTTCCTGCAGAATCACGGGGTGATCGTGATCGGCAAGTCGCCGGCTCAGGCGTGGCTGCGCACCTACTTCCTCGAGCGGGCGTGCGAGGTGCAGATCCTGGCGCAGTCGACGGGGCAGGAGCTCGTGCTTGCGCCCGAGGAGGTTGCGCGCTTCACCAACGCCCAGTGGGAGAAGAACTCCGACGACGAGGCGCCGCCGCTGTTCGCGGCGATGAAGCGCCTGCTCGATCGCGATCAGCCCGGCTGGAACCGCTGACGCATGGTCGGCGATACCGACCCGAAGCACACATCGCTATCCGGCCTTGAGCTGTTTCAGCAGCTGAAGGACGGGCAGATCACGCCGAGCCCGTGGGCGGTGCTCGCCGATCTGCACGTGCAGGATCTCGGCGAGGGGCGGGCGGTGCTCGGTGCCACGCCCGATGAGCGCCACCTCAACCAGATCGGTTTGGTGCATGGCGGCTGGGTCACGACGCTGATGGATTCCGCGCTCGGTGGCGCCGCCCACACGCTGCTTCCGGCGGGACGTCGGGCCGTGACGATCGAGATCAAGGTCAACCTGACGCGTCCCGTCATCCCCGGGACGCCGATCACGGCGACCGGCGAGGTGCAGCATCACGGGCGCAGGACGATCGTCGCCGAGGGCAAGATGCGCGACGACCAGGACCGCATCCTCGCGATCGCGCTGGCGACCTTCGCGGTGGTCGAGGTGCCGACGGAGTGAGCCGCCGGATCGCCGACACGGCGACCCACGGCGAGGTCGAGGTGCGGCGCTGGCGCCCGGAGGACGGCGACGAGCTCCGCGCGGTGATCCTCACCTCCGCCGCGCACCTGCGCCCGCGCATGGCGTGGCTCGACCTGTGGGCGCCGGCCGACTGCGATCCGGGCGCGACGATCGTCGGCTGGAATGCCGAGTGGGACGACGGCGGCGACCTGTACGCCGGCATCTTCGAGCGCGGGACGATTGCGGGAGCGGTGGGGCTGCATCGGCGCATCGGGCCGACGGGCCTCGAGGTGGGCTACTGGCTCGGCGCACATGCCACGGGCCGTGGGCTGGCGACCATCGCCGCCGGCCTCGCCACCGATCTCGCCTTCGCCGACCCGGTGGTTGACCACGTGCGCATCGCCCACGACGTCACCAATGCGGCGAGCGAGGGCGTGCCGCGCCGTCTCGGCTACGCGCTCGTGGGCGAGGTCGCGTGCGAGCGCGCGCTCGGTCCCGCCGACACGGGCGTGGATCGTATCTGGGAGACCACGCGCGCGGCGTGGCCGGGCTACGCGAGCCTGGCGTAGGCCGGGATCGTCAGGAACTCCTCGAAGCGCTCCTGCGTGACGAGCTCGTCGAGCAGGTCGACGGCCTCACCGTTGCGACCCTCGCCGCGCCCGCCGATCTTGGCGAGCTCGTCATCGCGCAGCTCGGCGTAGAGCTCGGGCGTGAGCGTGCGGCCGTCCTCGAGCTCGACGGCGAAGTGCAGCCACTGCCACAGCTGCGCGCGGGAGATCTCCGCGGTGGCGGCATCCTCCATCAGGTTGTCAATCGCCACGGCGCCGAGCCCGTCGAGCCAGGCGGCGATGTAGCGCGTGCCGACCGAGATGTTGGTGCGGACGCCCTGCTCGGTGATCGCGCCGGGCGTCTCGCCGAGGGCGACGAGCGCATCGGCGTTCGGGACCACGTCCTCGCGCAGCTTGTCGACCTGGTTGGGGCGGTCGCCGAGCACGGCGTCGAAGATCTCCATGGCGAGCGGGACGAGATCGGGATGGGCGACCCAGGTGCCGTCGCAGCCGCCGTTGACCTCGCGCTCCTTGTCCTCGCGGACCTTGGTGAACGCCAGCTCGTTGACGGCTGCGTCGCGCCGCGACGGGATGAAGGCGGCCATGCCGCCGATGGCGAAGGCGCCACGGCGGTGACACGAGCGCACGAGCAGCTGCGTGTAGGCGTGCATGAACGGCACGCCCATCGTGACGCAGGCGCGGTCGGGCAGGATCGCGTCGCGGTGCGCATGCAGCTTCTTGATCGAGCTGAAGATGTAGTCCCAGCGACCGGCGTTCAGGCCGGAGGCGTGATCGCGCAGCTCGTAGAGGATCTCCTCCATCTCGAAGGCCGCGGGCAGCGTCTCGATCAGCACGGTCGCGCGGATCGTTCCGTACGGCACGCCGGCTGCGTCCTGCGCGATCACGAAGGCGTCGTTCCAGAGGCGGGCCTCAAGGTGGGACTCGAGCTTCGGCAGGTAGAAGTACGGGCCGGAGCCGCGCGCCAGCAGCTCCTTGGCGTTGTGCGTCATGTACAGCGCGAGATCGAACAGCCCACCGGCGACGGGCTCGCCGTCGAGCAGGACGTGGCGCTCCTCGAGATGCCAGCCGCGCGGGCGCACGATCAGCGTGGCGACCTCGTCGTTGAGCGTGTAGTGCTTGCCGACGTCATTGGTGAACTCGAGCGTGCGGCGGATCGCATCGTGGAGCGCGGCCTGGCCGTCGAGCACGTTGCTCCAGCGCGGCGACAGCGCGTCCTCGAGATCGCACATGAAGACCTTGGCGCCGGAGTTGAGCGCGTTGATCATCATCTTCGCCTCGGCGGGACCGGTGATCTCGACGCGGCGGTTCTGCAGGTCGGCCGGGGCGGGGGCCACACGCCACGCGCCCTCGCGGATCTCGCGCGTCTCGGGCAGGAATTCGAGACGCTCGCCGGCATTCAGGCGCTCCTGGCGCGCGGCGCGCGCCTCGAGCAGCTCGGCCCGGCGCGGACCGAGCTCGCGCTGCAGGCGCGCCACGAGCGCGAGGGCCTCGTCGGAGAGCAGATGGGCGCGCTCGGGCGCGACGGGGCCGACGATCTCGAGTTCAGGGACGCTGGGCATGATGAGTCTCCGCTAACTATTAGGTTAATGCCTATGTCCCGTAGGCAGGAACCGAATGGTTGCACATGGCGCCACTGTCGTGACAGTGGTACAACGCACGCGTGAGCCACCGCAGCGTGCATGTCGCGATCGCCCAAGCGGCGCCGCGCATGCTCGATCTGCAGGGCTGTCTGGCCGAAGTCGAGCGGCTCGCGACGGCCGCGGCGCAGGACGGCGCCCAGCTCGTCGTGTTCCCCGAGACGTGGATTCCCGGCTACCCGGTGTGGATGTACGGGCAGGCGCCGTGGGACGGCGAGCTGCAGAAGAGCGCCTACGCCCGCATGCTCGAGAACGCGATCGAGGTGCCCGGCCCCGCCACGGAGCGGCTCGGCGTGCTGGCGCGCGAGCTCGGCGTGCAGCTGCATCTGGGCATCCACGAGCGCGATCTCTTGTCGGGCGGCACGCTCTTCAACAGCCTGCTGTCGATCGGCGCCGACGGTGCGGTGCTGGGCTGCCACCGCAAGCTCATGCCCACGCACGCCGAGCGCATGATCTGGGGCCGCGGCGACGGCAGCACCCTCAACGTGTACGACACCGAGCTCGGACGAATCGGCGGCCTGATCTGCTGGGAGCACTGGATGCCGCTGACGCGCATGGCGATGCACGGCTTGCGGGAGCAGATTCACATCGCCGTCTGGCCCGACGTCGGTCCGAACGCCACGCTCGCCAGCCGTCACTACGCGTTCGAGGGCCGCTGCTACGTGATCGCGGCGGGCTCCTCGCTATCGATCGAGGAGATTCCCGAGGACCTCAAGGAGCAGACGCTGCTCGGCACCTGGAACGAGCAGGTAGCCAACGACGGCCTGCTGCTGTCCGGCGGTTCGGGGGTGATCGGCCCCGACGGCGAGTGGGTGGTCGGTCCGGCGGGCTCGGGCGAGGAGATCATCCACGCCGAGCTCGACCTCGGGCGCCTCGACGGGGAGTTCCAGCACTTTGACGCCGTCGGCCACTACAACCGCCCCGATGTCTTCACGTTCTCGGTCGACCGCACGCCGCGCAACGCGGTCGACTGGCGCTAGTTGTTC
>JBPCSK010000282.1:0-4838 GCA_051007275.1 Gaiellales bacterium
AGGTAATCCCGTCGTCAGCGCCTCGATGATCCCGTTGAGTCCGTCCGCAGATTTCGTCTCGCGCGCGAGGAAGTTGCCGATCTCCTCGATCGTCGTCATCAACGGTGAGGGGAAGATCACCGTCGAGTTCTTGTCGACGGAGATCTCCACGAGCGTCTGCAGGTTGCGCAGCTGCAGCGACAGCGGGTGCTGTGCCATCACGTCGGCCGCGTGTGCGAGCTCGCCGGCGGCCAGCGCCTCGCCCTCGGCGGCGATGATCTTGGCGCGCTTCTCGCGCTCCGCCTCGGCCTGGCGGGCCATCGCGCGCTTCATCGTGTCGGGCAGCTGGATGTCCTTGAGCTCGACGAGCGTCACCTGGACACCCCATTCCTCCGTGATGCGATCGAGGATCTTCGCGATGTCGGCGTTGATGCGGTCGGTCTCGGCGAGCGTCTCGTCGAGCGTGTGCTGGCCGACGACGTTGCGGAGCGTCGTCTGCGCGATCTGGTTGATCGCGTCCTCGACGCTCTCGATCGCGATCACGGACTTGAGCGGGTCGACGATGCGGTAATAGGCGACCGCTGCGATGTCGACCGACACGTTGTCGTGGGTGATGATCCCCTGGCTCTGGATCGGCATCGTCACGATGCGCAGCGAGACCTTCACGAGCCGGTCGACGATCGGGAACTTGATCATCAGCCCGGGCTCGAACGGACGCTCGCGCACCTTGCCGAGGCGAAACCGGATGCCGCGCTCGTACTCGTTGACGACGCGGATGGAGCCCGCCGCGATGAGGAGCAGGACGATGACGACGATGATGGCAACGAGCACGACGGTGTTCATGTGACCGACGCTAATCCCGTGGCATACGCGAGGATCATGACGCCGCCGCAGACTCGCTGCGGGAAAGGCGCGCGCCGGTGCGCTGTCGCGCCGACCTACGGGCGTTCCAGGGCCGATCGGGATCCGGGGAGGACATGACATCCGCGCGGGCGTCATGTCCTCCCTAGGCAGGCACCTCGACGCGGCAGGCGGCGGCGGCGCGCTCGGCGAGGTCGCGATCGAGCGTGGCGAGCGGCGCTCCGACGAGGCGGGCGAGCGCCACGTACTCGGCGGCCTCGGTGCGCGGATGGTTCATCAGGTCGGCCATGCGCCACGTCTCCTCGCCGAGCTGCGGATGCCCGAGCTCGGTGATCGGCGCGCGGTCGAGCGCCCGACGCATGCGGCGGGCCTCGCCGGTCGGAATCACGCCGCGCCGGGCGAGGTCGTGCAGCAGCGAGCGGCACTCCGACCAGAGCAGGGGAGGGGCGACGAGGTCGTCGGAGCCCGCGCTCGTCCACGCCGGCTGGGCGGCGAGCATCGGCAGCACGACGGTGGGGTCGACGACGAGCACTAGGCCTGCAGCCGCCTGCCGCCGCGGGCGCGCCGCAGCTCGGCCACCCAATCCGGCTGGCGCGTGCCCCACGTGGTGCGGCCCCAGCCGGCGGGCAGGTCGTGGGAGGGGCGGGCGATCAGGGCGTCGAGGTCCTCGGCGTGCACGAGCAGGCGCCCGTGGGCGCGGTGCGCGGGCAGGCGGCCGGCGCGGATCCAGCGGCGGATCGTCTCTGCGCCGCGCCCGGAACGGGCGGCTGCCTCGGGAACCGTGAGCATTCGCAGATGCTACACCTTTCTGGACGGATGTCGACATTTCGGTGGACGCGGCCCTCGTACGGCGGTACGTTCCCTGCGTCCGAAGGCCCCGCCCCGGTAGGGGTGCTGCGCGGCTCTGCGGAATTGTGGTACCGTGCGCCTTCGCGCCGACGACTCTGCCCGTGTCGTCGTGCGCCTACGCCCACCTCTCTTCCATAGGAGCGCCAGTGGCCTCTGCAAAGCCCCGCCCGAAGCGCCAGCGCCGCAACTTCTCCCACCTCGAGCAGACGCCGGCAGCGCGCATCCTCGAGGTCCCGAACCTGATCGACATCCAGCGGGCGTCGTTCAAGCAGTTCATGGAGACCGGCATCCGCGAGGTGATCGGCGACATCTCGCCGATCGAGGACTACACCGGCACCCTCGCCGTCGAGTTCGGCGACCACGTCTTCGAGCCGCCGGCGGTGTCGGAGCGCGAGTGCCGCGAGACCGACAAGAGCTTCGAGTCCGGCCTGTTCATGACCGTGGCGTTCGTGAACAAGGAGACGGGCGAGATTCGCGAGCAGCGGGTCTTCATGGGCAACTTCCCCCAGATGACGGACGCGGGCACGTTCATCATCAACGGCACCGAGCGCGTCGTCGTGACGCAGCTGGTCCGCTCGCCGGGCGCGTACATCATGGAACCGAAGGATCCGGCGAAGCAGGTCTTCACCGCGAACCTGATGCCGCAGCGCGGCTCGTGGCTCGAGCTCGAGATCGACAAGAAGGGTCTCGTCTGGGCGCGCATCGACCGCAAGCGCAAGCTGCCGGTCACGACGCTGCTGCGCGCGCTTCCCGAGGTCGATGCGACCACGGGTGAGATGATCGACACGCACAGCGATGAGGGCATCCGCAACCTGTTCCGCGATCCCGAGACGGGCGAGCCGAACCTCTTCATCGACTTCACCCTCGAGAAGGACGCGGCGAAGACGCACGATCAGGCGCTGATCGAAGTCTTCAAGAAGCAGCGTCCGGGCGAGCCGCCGACGATCGACAACTCGCGGAAGCTGTTCGACACCCTCTTCTTCGACGCCAAGCGCTACGACCTGACGCGCGTCGGTCGCTACAAGCTGAACTCGCGCCTCGGTCTCGACATCGATCCCGACGTCCGCGTGCTCACGCATCAGGACCTGATCGAGCTCGTGCGCCGCATCGTGCGCCTGCCGATCATGCTCGGCGTCGACGATCCCGAGATCCGCGACTACGCCGACACGTGCCGCGAGATCCAGCGCACCGACGAGGTGGCGCGCGAGCTCGACGAGTACGAGCACTTCGGCAACCGCCGCCTGCGCACCGTCGGCGAGCTCGTCCAGGAGGCGTTCCGCGTCGGTCTCTACCGCATGGAGCGCGTCGTCAAGGAGCGCATGACGACCGAGGACATCGACACGATCACGCCGCAGACGATCATCAACATCCGTCCGGTCGTCGCCGCGCTGAAGGAGTTCTTCGGCTCGTCGCAGCTGTCGCAGTTCATGGACCAGACGAACTCCCTGTCCGGCCTCACGCACCGCCGCCGCCTGTCGGCCCTCGGTGCCGGCGGCCTGACCCGCGAGCGCGCACCGATCGAGGTGCGCGACGTGCACCCGACCCACTACGGCCGCATGTGCCCGATCGAGACCCCTGAGGGTCCGAACATCGGCCTGATCGGCTCGCTGTCGTCGTACGCGACGGTCTCCGAGTTCGGCTTCGTGCAGTCGCCGTACCGCGTGGTCAAGAACGGCGCGATCACCAAGGAGGTCGTCTACATCGACGCCTCCCAGGAGGAGCACCACCTGATCGCGCAGTCCGACACGCCGATCGACGACAAGGGCAAGCTGCTCGGCGAGGGCGGCCTCGTCGTCGTCCGCCAGCACGGCGGCGAGCTCGCGCAGGTCGAGCCGACGGACGTCACGCTGATGGACGTCGCGCCCGAGCAGCTCGTCTCGGTGGCCACGGCCCTGATCCCGTTCCTCGAGCACGATGACGCCAACCGCGCCCTGATGGGCTCGAACATGATGCGCCAGGCCGTGCCGCTGCTCGTCTCCGAGGCGCCTGTCGTGGGCACTGGCCTCGAGGCCCGCGCCGCGGTCGACACCGGCGACGTCGTCGTCAACGCGCGCGCCGGCGTGATCGCCAACGTCGACGCCAACTCGATCACCGTGAAGGCGAACGACGGCGGCGAGGACACGTACGAGCTGGTCAAGTTCATGCGCTCGAACCAGGGCACCCTGATCCACCAGAAGCCGATCGTCCTCGAGGGCCAGAAGGTCGCCGCGGGCGAGGTGCTGGCCGACGGCTCCGCCTCGGACATGGGCGAGCTCGCGCTCGGCAAGAACATGCTCGTCGCGTTCATGACGTGGGAGGGCTACAACTTCGAGGACTCGATCATCCTCTCGGAGCGCGTCGTCAAGGACGACATCCTCTCGTCGGTCCACATCGACGAGTACGAGGTCGATGCCCGCTCGACGAAGCTCGGCGACGAGGAGATCACCCGCGACATTCCGAACCGCTCGGAGGAGTCGCTGCGCGACCTCGACGAGATGGGCGTGATCCGCATCGGCGCCGAGGTTCGCTCCGGCGACCTGCTCGTCGGCAAGGTCACCCCGAAGGGCGAGACCGAGCTGACCGCCGAGGAGAAGCTGATCCGTGCGATCTTCAAGGAGAAGGCGCGCGAGGTGCGCGACACCTCGCTGAAGGTCCCGCACGGTGACGGCGGCAAGGTCATCGACGTCAAGATGTTCGACCGCGAGAACGGCGACGAGCTCAACGCCGGCGTCAATCAGCTGGTCCGCGTCTACGTCGCCAAGAAGCGCAAGATCTCCGAGGGCGACAAGCTCGCCGGACGCCATGGCAACAAGGGCGTCATCTCGAAGATCGTGCCCGACGAGGACATGCCGTTCCTCGAGGACGGCACGCCGATCGACATGATCCTCAACCCGCTGGGCGTGCCGAGCCGCATGAACATCGGGCAGATCCTCGAGACGCATCTCGGCTTCGCGGCCAAGTACCGCACCGACGACGACGTCAGCCCCTCCGAGTGGGTGGCGACGCCGGTCTTCGACGGCGCGACCGTCGAGGAGGTCGATGACGAGCTCTACAACTGGATCGAGAAGCACAAGGACTCGCCGGTCAAGCTCCAGCACAGCGACGAGAAGGGCCGTCGCGTGTCGGGCAAGGTCCAGCTGTTCGACGGCAAGACGGGCGAGCCGTACGAC
>JBPCSK010000283.1:0-2972 GCA_051007275.1 Gaiellales bacterium
GCTGGCCGCGGTTCTCGGTGTCGCGGCCGTGGTCGTCCTCCCTGACCTGCGTGCCTTGCGCGGCCGTGTCGATCGACTCGCGCATGTGCTTCGCCGTGACCTGGCGCACGCGGGAGAACGTGTAAATCTCCTCGCCGGCGCCAGCGGTCGTCGGCTCCGCTGCTGCGGCCGGCGCAGCCGGTGCCGCAGGCGCTGCCGGGGCGGGCGGGGCCACGGGCGTGGCCGGTGGAGGCGGGGCTGCCTGGACCGGCGCAGCCGGCGCGGCCGGTGCTGCCGGCACGGCGACCGCGGTCGGCTCGGCCGACGGCGCGGCAAGCGCACCGCCCGAGGCCTGCGCGGCGAGATGGTTCTCGACGTCCTTCTTCGTCACGCGACCGCCCCGGCCCGTGCCGGTGATCTGCGAGATGTCGAGGCCGTGCTCGGTGAGCATGCGCGCAACGACCGGCGAGACGAAGGCCCGACCCTCGGCGTCGTCGGCGGACACGACGGGCGCGGCGACTGCGGGCGCAGGTGCGGCGGCGGCGACGGGCGCCGGCTCAACAGGAGCCGCGGGGACGGGTGCGGCCTCGACGGCAGCGGGCGCCTCGGCAACGGGCGCGGCAGCAGGCGGCGTCGCGGCAGCCGGTGTGGCCGACAGGTCGGTGGAGAGCACGGCGATGCGGGTCTCCACATCGACCGTCGTTCCCTCGGCAACGAGGATCTCGATCACCACGCCGGTGGCCGGCGAGGGCACCTCCGTGTCGACCTTGTCGGTCGAGATCTCGACGATCGTCTCGTCGGCCTGCACGGTGTCTCCCACCTGCTTGAGCCAACGCGAGATCGTTCCCTCGGTGACACTGGACCCCATCTGGGGCATAACTACATCAATCGTGCTCGCGACCGCCATCGCAGGACCTCCGTCAGGGTCGAAGCGGCAAGTGGATGTACCGTAGCGCCCCTTCGCCCCGACCGCAGAGTGCAGCCGAACCGGATCCCATGGCGAATACTGAGTGCATGTCCGAAGTCGCTCAGCTGCGCGGGGTCTCGAAGCGCTTCGGCGACTTCACCGCGCTCGATGCGATCGATCTAACCGTCTCGCCCGGCGAGATCCGCGGCTTCCTCGGTCCCAATGGTGCGGGCAAGACTACGGCGATGCGCATCCTCGTCGGGCTGCTCCAGGCCGACAGCGGCACGGTCGACGTCCTCGGAGGCGATCCGTGGCGCAACCACCGCGTGCGCGCCGACCTCGGATTCCTGCCTTCCGATCCCGGGCTCTATGGCCGCATGCGCGGCGCCGAGCTGCTGGATCACTTCGCCGCGCTGTCGCAGCGCGAGCCGGTCCTGCGCGAGCGCGCCTGTGCCCTGCTGCGCATGGACGAGGCCGATCTGGCTCGACCCGTGCGCACGTACTCGAAGGGCATGCGCCAGAAGATCGGCGTGCTGCAGGCGGTGCAGCACGACCCCACGCTGCTGATCCTCGATGAGCCGGGTGAAGGGCTCGACCCGCTGGTGCTGGCCGGTCTCGTCGAGCTGCTCCGCGACCGGCGCGACGCCGGCCGCTCGATCCTCTTCTCCAGCCACGTGCTGGCCGAGGTCGCCGCGCTCTGCGATCGCGTCACGATGATCCGCAACGGCCGCATCATCGGCGAGGGCACGATCGCCGAGCTGTCCGACCAGCAGGCGCGCACCGTGATCGTCCAGCTCGCCGACGCCAACGCCGCGCTCGAGCTGCCCGGCTGCACCCTCGTCGATCGCACGGGCGGCCGCGTCACGCTCACGCACCACGGCGAGGTCCGGCCGCTGCTCAGGGCGCTGGCCGCCCTCGACCTGCACGACGTGCGCATCGAGGAGGTCTCGCTGGACACCGTGTTCATGGACTACTACCGCGACGAGGCCACGGCGTGAGCGGCCCGCTGATCGCCCGTCTGATTCGCGAGCAGCGCGTGCGCCTGCCGCTCGAGATCCTGCTGATCGCGGCCTGGGGCTTTCTGCTCGTCGCCGTCTTCGCGACCAGCGAGGTCTTCACGAAGCAGCTCGAGGCGCAGGCCAAGCAGTTCGGCGGCCTCCTCGACCTCGTCGGGCTCGACCCGCTGGCGCAGTGGGCGTCGATCGGCTTCCAGCACCCGATCTTCCTCCTCGGCGGCGGGCTCTTCGCCGTCGGCCTCGGCATCCGCGCGATCGCCGGCGAGCTCGAGGCCGGGTCGCTGGCGCTGTCGCTGTCGCGTCCGCTGGCGCGCCGCACCTGGTTCCTCTCGCACCTGCTGGTGCTGATCGTCGGCTGCCTGATCATCAGCGAGGCGTACGCGGTCGGCTGCCTGCTCGCCACCGTCTTCACCTCTCCGATGGGGCATCTCGAGACCAGCTGGATGCTGCTCGCCGGCATCCAGGGCGGGCTGCTGCTGCTCGCGCTCGGCGGCATCGGCTTCGTGTTCAGCGCCTTCTCGTCGGAGCGCGGTCGCGCGCTGTCGTGGTCCGTCGGCGTCATCGTGATCCTCTACGCCGCCAACTTCCTGCTGCCGCTGTGGAACCCCACGAAGGACGTCGCGAAGATCTCGCCGTTCGGCTGGTTCAACCCCGCACCGCTGCTGCAGCGCGGCGAGGTCGCGTGGGGCGACTGGCTGGTGCTGGCGGTGTACGCAGCGGTGCCGCTGGCCGTCGCGGCGTGGCAGTTCTCGCGTCGCGACCTCGCCGGCGGCTAGACGCTCAGCGCGGCGTGCGTACGACGCGCGTGGCGGGCTGGCGGCTGCGCGTGGCGTCGAGGACGCGCACGGGACCGCGACGACCGCGCGGCCTGCCGGGGCCGGGACGCCACGGGCGCGGACGCAGGCTGCTGCCACCCCCACCACCGCCATCGGACTCCTCGACGTCGTCCTCGTCCTTGCCGAGCATCATCCACGCGACGAAGCCGAACAGGCCAAGGCCGAGCAGCAGATGCATCCCGCCGAAGCTCACGAAGAGCCAACCCCTTCGGCGCATCGGTGGCCGGGGTGGCC
>JBPCSK010000284.1:0-5475 GCA_051007275.1 Gaiellales bacterium
CCCTCGGCGTCGTCGGCCTCGTCAACGTGCAGTACGCGATCCGTGACGGCGAGGTCTACGTGCTCGAGGCCAATCCGCGCGCGAGCCGCACGGTGCCGTTCGTGGCCAAGGCGACAGGCATTCCGCTCGTCGATGCCGCGGTGCGCGTGGCGCTCGGCGAGCGCGTCGTCGACCTCGACATCGCAGAGGCAACGCCGGGGATGGTCAGCGTGAAGGAGGCCGTGCTGACGTTTGCGCGCTTCCCCGGCGCCGATGCCCTGCTCGGGCCCGAGTTGCGAGCCACAGGCGAGGTGATGGGCACCGGTCCCGACTTCGCCACGGCATTTGCGAAGGCGCAGCGCGCGGCGGGTCAGGCCCTGCCGAGCGCGCACCCCGACGGCACGACGGGCGTGGCGCTCACGGTCAACGACCGCGACAAGCCCGCCGCGGCGGCGATCGCCCAGCAGCTCGTCAGCGCTGGCTTCACCGTGTACTCCACGGAGGGCACGGCCCGCGCGATGCTGCAGATGGGCATCAAGGTGCAGCAGGTCGCGAAGCTGTCGGAGCCGGGGGAGACGATCCCCGACCTGATCCGCGACGGCAAGATCGCGCTGGTCATCAACACGCCGCTCGGCATGGGCGCGCGCGGCGATGGCTACGAGATCCGCCGTGCGGCCGTGCAGTACCGCGTGCCGTGCATCACGACGATGTCGGGCGCGGCGGCGGCGGTGCAGGCGATGAGCATGGCCTGGAAGGTCGACGCGAAGGCGCTGCAGGATCTGCACCGCGCGATCGGGGGCGCGGCGGCATGAGAGCCGCGGCCGAGCACACGACGCGGCTCGGCCCGTTCTCCGCGCGGGTGGTCGGGAGCGAGCCGCTCGGCGGTCTCGCGCTCGTGCGCCTCGAGCTCGACGACCGCACTGCGCTCGGCATGCCGGGTCAGTTCCACATGGTGAGGAACGCCGCCGGGCATGACTACCTGGCGCGCCCGGTCGGCCTGATCCGCCTCGACGACGGCGTCGGCCTCGTGGTCGATCAGGCCAGTGCCCAAGCCGATCTGGCGGGTCCGGAGCTCGAGCTGCTCGGCCCTCTCGGCACGGGCTTCGACCTGTCGGAGACGATCGCCGAGACGACGCTGCTGGTGGCCGCGGGCTTCGGCTTGACCGTTATGCCCGAGATCGGACGACTGCACACCGGCATTCGGCTGATTGCCGGTATCCGGCAATACGACCATACGCCACTCGCACACCTTGTTCCGGGTGTCACGTTGGATACGCCGCGCATCGCGCCGGATCTCGTCACCGACCCCCTCGAGGAGGCGCTCGCGACGGGCGTCTACACCCAGGTGCTCGCCGCCGGCCCCGGCCCAATGGGCAAGGCCGTCGCGGAGATCTGCCAGCGCCACGGCGTGCAGAGCCAGATCGCGCTGGAGGCGCCGATGGCCTGCGGCTTCGGCGGGTGCTACGGCTGCGCGGTCGAGATCGACGGCACGTGGAAGCGCTGCTGCATCGAGGGCCCGGTCATCGACGGCGCGAGGCTGGTGGCGTGAGCGTCACCGTCGGCCGCCTCGAGCTCGCACATCCGCTGCTCAATGCGAGCGGCACGTGGGACGCCGTCGAGGCGCAGCGCCTGTTCGGCGAGGCCAACCCGGGCATGGCGGGCTTCGTCACGAAGACCGTCACCGCCGAGCCGCGGCCGGGCAATCCGGCACCGCGCATCGCGCCGAGCCGCATGGGCCTGCTCAACTCGATCGGCCTGCCCGGTCCCGGCCGCGACGCGTTCCTCGAGACCCTGCTCCCGGAGCTCGCCACGATCGTGGACGGCCCGATCATCTGCAGCGTCGGCGGCTTCAGCCTCCACGAGTATGTGCACACCGTCGAGCAGCTCGAGCATCACTCCGACTGCGACGCGGTGGAGCTGAACGTCTCGTGCCCCAACGTCGAGTCGGGCTGCGCCTCGATCGGCGGCGACGCAGGCGAGACCGAGCGCCTCACCGCCGCTGCGCGCAAGGCCACCGACAAGCCGCTGTTCGTCAAGCTGAGCGCCTCCGTGGCCGACATCGCCGAGATCGCGAAGGCGGCTCAGGCGGGCGGTGCCGACGCGCTCGTCTGTGTGAACACGGTGAAGGCCACGGCGATCAACCGCTGGACCCACAAGAGCCACTTCGGTGGTGGCGGGGGCGGATTGTCGGGCGCGGCGATCAAGCCGGTCGCTCTGCACGCCGTGCTCGCCTGCCACGACGCCACGGGCCTCGACATCATCGGCCTCGGCGGCGTCGAGACGAAGGACGACGTCGAGGACCTGATGGCCGTCGGCGCGAAGGCCGTCGCCCTCGGCACGTCGCTCTTCCGCGATCCGTCGCTGGCGAAGAAGCTTCGCGCGCAGCTCGCGGCGTAGGCGGGCGTAGGCGGGCGTGAGCAGTGCGTACGAATGACGTACGCCCCGTAGGGGCGGGCGTCAGACGTGCGCACTGGGCACGTACGCCGTGGACAACGTCTCCAGTATGCCCCAGCGACGTCAGCCTCGGCCCATTCAGCACCCATCGGCGACGGAAGCGACGCCCTCGATCCGGCATCAGCCAAGGGCGTACGTGCCCAGTGCGCACGTCTGACGCCCGGCTTCGCCGTACGTCATTCGTACGCACCGTTCACGCCCGCCAGCGCGCGTTGTTCACGCCCGCCAGCGCTCCCTAGCCCCATTTGACCCGAAAAACAAGCCCTCCGCACAGGTATCCGGTTTCCGGCAAGTCTCGCCGGTGGTTGAAGGTTGAGGCCGTTTCCGCGGCGGGACTAGAGTCACCTCCCGTGTCGCCCTCCGCACCTCACACGACCGCCGTCTCGCCGACGAAGCAGGCGCTTCTCCGCCACGAGACGCCGACTCGCTCCGCGAGCCAGCGCCAGTCCGCTCTGGCTCGTGCCAACGCCATCCGCGTGAAGCGGGCGGGGCTGAAGCGCGACCTCAAGGCGGGCGATCGTCAGCTGGCCGACGTGTTGCAGCGGCCGGCCGAGTGGGTCCTGACCGCGAAGGTGCACGACCTGCTCCTTTGCGTGCCGGGCGTCGGTGCGGTGAAGGCTGCGAAGGTGCTCCAGCAGTGCCGCGTATCCGGCTCGAAGACCGTCGGCGGCCTGTCGGATCGCCAGCGCAGCGAGCTGATCAGCCTGCTCCGCAAGTAGGCGCGTGGCGCGCCTCTTCGTGATCTCCGGCCCGTCGGGCGCCGGCAAGGGCACGCTCATCCGCGGCGTCCTCGAGCAGCGTCCCGACATCGCCGAGGTGGCGACGAGTGCGACGACGCGCCCGAAGCGCCCGGGGGAGGAGGAGGGGCGCGAGTACTTCTTTCTCTCGACAGACGAGTTCCTCGCCAGGGTCGACGACGACGCGTTCGTCGAGTGGGTCGAGTTCGCTGGCAATCACTACGGCACGCTCAAGAGCGAGGTCGACCGCCTGCTCAGCCAGGGCGCGAACGTGATCCTCGAGCTCGAGGTCGACGGCAGCCTCGTGATCAAGGAGGCGCGCCCCGATGCGTGCCTGATCTTCATCGACACCGACCTCGCCGAGCTGCGTCGCCGTCTGATCAGCCGCCAGACCGAGGCCGAGCACGAGATCGACCGCCGCCTGCAGATCGCCGAGGAGCAGAGCAAGGACAAGCTCCGCTTCGACCACGTCGTCCACAACGACGACGTCGAGCGCGCGGTGGCGGAGCTGCTGAGCACGCTCGAGCGCGAGCTCAGCCACTAGACCGGGATACGCGTTCGGGAACGTGGCGTGTGCGCCCCGAGTGACCCCGGTCCATGTCACACCTAAGTGATCGTCTATATCAAATGAGATATAGTCAGCGAAGATCATGATCCCACCCCATACGAACTTCCAGCCAGACGCACTCGACGAAATGGTCGCGGAATACGCCGCGCAGGATCCACAGTTCATCGCGCTCTACGAGAGCGCCAGGCGCCGGCGAGCGCTCTTGCGCGAGCTCGCCCAGAAGCGCCAGGAGCAGGCGCGATCGCAGACCGAGATCGCAGCGCTGATGTCCACGAGTCAGTCTGCGTTGGCGCGGCTGGAGACGAAGGCATCCGACGCCCGGTTGTCGACGATCGATCGTCTCGCGGACGCACTGGGGTACAGCGTGGAGTATCGGCTTGTGCCACGTGCGCGCTCGGGTAGCGCTGCCGCGCCGTAGCGCGAACTCAGAACAGACCGAGCTCCCGTTCGATTGCCGCCATCTCATGCATGGCGGCCACGCTGCGCTTGTACTGCGCATCCCGATATGCCGTCACGTCGCTGAGCAGCAGCCGTCGATGCGTGCCGGCTTTGTGGAACGGGATGACACCGTCTTCGAGCATCTGCACGAGGGTCGGCCGCGACACGTTGAGGATGCGCGCTGCATCCTGCGTGCCAATCACGGTGTCGGCGGGCGCGATGTCGACGGCGCCGTGGCGTGCCAGCAGGTCGAGAAACGCGACCACGGTTGGCAGGAGGTCGGCGGGAATCGTCGCCTCCGTCGTTTCGCCGCCACGCTCGATGGTGATCCGCACGCTGCCATCGCGGGCGTCGAGTGCTCGAGCGACGCGCTTCGCGTCGTCAGCATCTGCTGCAAATCGGGTGAGGGTTGCGGGAGGCATGCCCCGAGTCTAATCGAAATAAACGAAACGTCAATGACGGGCAGCGCAGACAGCAGCATGGCGGCAGTACGAGCGCCTCACGCCCATCTGCGCGCGTATCTCATGGCAGTCTGCACCGCGCTCGCGCGGGTCTGCGCGGAGCCGCGGCGAATGGTGCACTCGGCCGCCGTTCACGGCGTGGCAGCGTCCGCGGCATGACGACTCCCGATACCTCCCCGCCCATCACGGCTGCCTGGTCCGTGCAATCTGACCGCACCCTCGACGATCTCTCCCGTCTGCTGGAGGTGATGGGGGATTCGCCGTCGCGCCACGCGCTGTTGCAGGGCGCGCTGCTGCAACTGAGCGGCGAGTTTCAGCGCAGCGTGCGCCTCGTTCTCGCCACAGGGGCAAAGGGGGTGGCCGATGCGATCGGCGGGGCGCTCGGCGCTCGCGTGCAGCGGTCCCTCACGATCGACGCGCTCGTGACGAAGGGGTATGCGAGCGCCGATGATCTGGAAGTCGATTTCGAGCGCATTGGCATCGACATCTGGGGCCTCGATTTCGGGCCCGAGGTACCGGGCTGGGTGCAGAGCGGGTGGCTTGACGACATCAACGAGATCCGCGATGCGATCGCGCAGGGGATCGACCCGTCAGAGGCATACGGCCTGGTCGATCTGGAGCGGGTGAGGCTGTACGTCGACATGTGGGGAACGCTGATCGCGGCGTTCGAGGGCGCCGTCGACGAGCTCATCGCCACATGTCGACGTGAGCGCGACGAGTCCTCGGACGCGGCCCCGCCATCGCTGATCCCGTGCGAGCCACCGCCGATCGGGAGCGTGGTACGCGATCGCACGCTGATCGGCAGCGGGCTGTACACGGTGCTCCATGACGCCGGGCC
>JBPCSK010000285.1:0-8104 GCA_051007275.1 Gaiellales bacterium
TCACAATTCCGCATCGGGCATTCGGTTCGCGAGGGTTCCCGTCCCGTGCGTTGCCCGTATCCGGCCCCACGTGCTCACCCTTCTGCGCTTTCGTGGCCAATCGCCCGAATCGCCCGAATCTCCCCAGGGACTTGGCGTCCGCGTCTGAACGCAGACGCGGACGCGCGCCGCTACGGGGTGGATACGCGCGCACGAACGATCGTGCCGCTGGGCGATCCGTGGTCGATCCGCCAGCGGCCGTCCGTCGACTCGTGGAGCACCGCCGAGCCCATGCCCGGCGTGCCGCGTTGCGGCCCGATGCCGTCGTCCTGAATCTCGATCGCGATGTCGGCGCCCGTTCGGGTGAGACGGATCGTCGCCGCGCGGGCGTGTCCGTGGACGACCGCGTTCGAGAGGCACTCGCGGATCGTGTCGGTGATGCGCGGGTTCGTGGGGATGTCATCTCCGTCGACCGCCCACTCAAGGCGGAGCAGGCCGCGCCATTCCGCAGCGATCTGCTCGCGCATGTCGCCCGTTGGGCCCTTGGGTTCCGGGCCCATCCGTTGGGCCAGCGCAGTGCGTGCAAGATTGATTGCCGTTTCGAGGGCGATGGGATCTTCTCGCTCCACGGCGTCCTGGATCGCGTAGCTGGCGGCGACGAGTCCGGGCTGCACGGAGCTGTGGAGGTGCGTGCCGATCTCTCGCAAGATGAGCTCACGGGCCTGTTCGGCGGCGAGGCGCTCGAACTCGGCCTGTCGAATCGGCTCCTGCAAGTCCCGCAGCGCGGTGGCGCTGCCGAGGTCGACGACGCGCGTCATCTTGGTCACGACGACGAGCGCGAAGACGATGACCGTGATGAGCACCCAGATCACCAGCGGTTCGCGCACCTCGAATGCGGCACCCAGCACCGTCACCACGGTGAGCGCTGCGGCGGCAGCCGTTGCGAGGGTCAGGGTGATGGCGCGCGCCGGGTAGCGCTCGATGAGCTGTCGACCGATCGGGAAGAACGTCAGAATGGCCACCAGCCCCGTGGTCGCCGCGACAATGGCACCGATCGCACCGTTGTTGAAGTACACCCGGGGAATGATCAAGAGGGGAAAGAGCACGGCCGGTAGCCGTACCGGCAACGGGTGATTGCGAAGCTCAGAACGGAGTGCCGCACCGATCGATACGCGCGGCAGCGCTCGCGCCGGTCGCTCCATGAGCAGGTGGGCTGCCGGACGGATCGTGGTACGAGCCGCGGCGAGCAGCGCCGTTGCGACTTCGTCCGGCTGCAGGTCATCGCGGTCCAGAGCGGTTCGTGCGCTCTCGACGTCGCGTTGCACCGCTACGAGCGCCACGTCGCGAAGCGCATCGAGCGCGCCCACGGCACGCATGCGCGCTGCTTCCTTCTTGGCGGCCAGTTCGATCAATCGGGTTCTCTCGGCGACGTACCACTCGTGCGTGGCCAGCACGTAGGCGATGATCGGCATGATCAGAGATCCCCAGGCGGCGGCGGCGATGAACGAGAGCACGACGTAGGTCGTTGGCGGAAGCGTTCCGCGGTCGATCGCAAACCACACGAGGACCGTGGAGCGGGCAATGGCGATCATCGTGCTCAGCGCGAACACCCACCACACGGGAACCGGCTGGATCCGCCGGTGGCGGAAGAGCGTCAGGTGCGCGATCGCCAGGATCGCTGCGATCACGATGACGGTGGCGACGAGAGGAGCGAGGTGGGGAGATGTCGCCCCGAAGGGATCGATCCGCGCTCCCGTCAGAGGTACGGCCGAGAACGTCGTGACGAGCACCACGCCGACACCAAGCGTCTGCCATGAAATTGCCCAGCGGCCGCCGACGCGGTCGCGAAGGCTAGGCGGTGCGAGAGGCCGCTGTGGCACCGGAACCCGCCATCGCGTAGTAGGTGCGGGCGATCTCCACGCGCGCGTTGCGCGAGCGGTCCGATGCGATCCCGAGCTGTTTGAGGATGCGCGACACCGTCACCTCGACCGACTTCTCGGTCACGAAACGGCGTTCGGCGATCTCTGCGTTGGAGAGCCCCTCGGCCACGAGGCGCATTGTCTCGATCTGCGTGTCCGTGAGCGGACGCTTGGCGGTGGGTTCGCCGCTCAGGAGTGGGGCGCTTCCCCGCACCGCTGCGCGGACGACGGCAGTGCGCAGGAGATCGAGATCGCGCACCGACTGCTTGGTGACGTACTCCGTGCCCGACGGCAGCTGAGAGAGTTTCGGTCCCACCAGTCGAGGGTCGACGTACGACGTGAGCACGACGATGCCGAGCATCGGGCGCTGCTGGCGCAGGGCGTGAGCGAGAACGGCACCGTTGGGGCCGCTGCCGAGGTCGAGGTCCGTGAGCAGCACGTCGAACGACGTGTTCGCCACGATGGCCATGGCCTCCGCCGCACTCGCGGCCACGCCGACGATGCGGGACCAGTCTCCTTCCAGTGCTGAGCTCAGCGCGGTGCGCAGCAGCGGGTCGTCCTCGACCAGCAGGATGCGAACGGTGTCCGGGAGCGAGCACGGAAGCGGCTCCACAGTGCAATCGTATTGGCGACGGGCGTGGTACACCTGTAGTGCCAGCATCTCAATCGCCGCGCACGCGTAGGGGCCCCCGCCTCAGTTGGCTCGCGGCTCCTTTCCGGCGTTTCGAGAGCGGGCTACGGTCGCCGCCATGTTGACCTCCCGCCCTCGCCACCACCGGGCCCTGCCTGGTGCGCGTCCCGTACTCGTGCTCCTCGTCACGCTCGCCAGCCTCATCCTGCCGTCCCTCGCGCAGGCGGGCTGGTCGACGCCGGCGGCCATCTCCGATGGCGCGATCGCAGGCGGCGGCCAATTCGACGCCGTGACTTCAGCGGGTGGAATCACGACGGCGGTGTGGGTTGCCGACGGCAAGCTGATGTTCGCGCGGTCGAGTGGAGCGGTCTGGCCGACGGCGACGGTGGTGGACGCCTCAGCTGTGCCGGCCGGCATTCCGGTGGTGGCGCTGATGCCGGACGACGACGTGCTCGCCCTGTGGGCCGAGTGCCCATCAGGCTCGGAATCCCCGTGCACCATATTCGCCTCCGAGTACGCGGTCGCGTCATCGACCTGGAGCACGCCGGACACCGTCGCGACCAACGCGGTCGGGGAGGGGTTTGACGTATCGGTTGCCGCCACGGGGCTTGCAACGATCGCCTGGGTCGACATCTCGAATCACGGCGTTGGCGTGGCGACAGGTGAGCCGGACAACGGTGGAGTGTGGTCCTGGACGCCCCGCAACGGGAAGTACGAGAACGGGTTCGCCCGGAGCCTGCAGGTCGTGTCCGATTCGACGGGCGGTGCGATGGTTGCGTGGCATTGCGACGGATTCGCCGGAGGGCTCTACGCGCGCCGCACTGCCACGGGATGGAGTGCGACCGCGGAGAGGATCTCTCTGGACAACCCCGGTTGGGGTGAGGGCTGGACCCCCGCTGTGCGTCTGGGCATCGGTCCCGATGATGTCGTGACTGCGATCTGGAACGAGATCTCCTCCGACAATCAGCTTCCGAATGTCCAGGCGTGGATCACCCGCGTCGCGCGGTTTGACCCCGCGGCTGAAGCGTGGGGGGCGCCGACGACCCTCACTCCGGCCGACCACGAAGGGTTCAACGGCGACGTCGCCGTTGCGGCAGACGGCACCACAACCGCCGTCTGGGCCGGCAATGACACCCTCAACCACATCGCCTCGCAGGTGTACGCATCGACGTACGACGCGAATGGGGGCACCTGGTCGACGCCGGTGGCGCTGGCGCCGACCGCCCACTACGAGACGCGGACGCCCCGCGCGCTGGGTACCGACCACGGCGCGCTCGTCACGTGGGACGATGACGGCGGGTCGACGTGGGTGAACCTCAATCGGTCCGGCCAGTGGGACTACCCCGTCGCGCTCTCCGGCACATCGCCGGTGGTGACGGTCGGCGGCGCGACGTACACGGACGGCCTGCCCGGCGGCGCGAAGGTGCTGACGAGCGACGGCACCCCGGCGCTGCACGTGAGCACGCTGAGCACGACGAACTCCGCTATCAGCGCCCCGCTGAACCCGACCGTCGCTCCGGATTTCGCAAGCCTCGCCGTTTCGTGGCAGCCACCGTCCGCGTCTGGTGCCTGGGGCGTGGAGACCTACACCGCCGTGGCCGCGCCGGGTGGTCGCTCGTGCACCACGGCCGGTCTTCAGTGCACGATCACGGGGCTCGACAACGACGCCCAGTATGCGGTGACCGTTTCGGCGTCGACGGCCTCCGGCTCTCAGTCGGCGGCTCCGGTTGCGGGAACCCCGGTCGCGCGGGACGGCTGGGTCGGTGCGTTGACCGCGACGACCATGGGTGGGAGTCCGCAGTGGGACGGGCTCTTCGGCACTGCCGCCATCGGGTACAGCCCGAGCGCGTCTCGTTCGCTTGTCGTCACCTACGTCGTCGATGGCAGCGGTCCGGGGTACGTGACCACCCTGCTGAACGGCGACGGCAGCGCCACGGGTATCGCCGACGGGCGGATCCCCGTCGACGGACCAAACGCCTACTGGTCGGGGTCCCCTGCCGTGCAGGCGAATCCGGCAACCGGCGGTTGGATCGTGGCCTACTACGCCGGCCCTGCCGGTGAGAACAATGGTGCCACCTGTGGGAATTCGGACGGCACCGAGACGGCAGGTGCCGTTCGCGTCGTCACCGTGGCTGCAGACGGCACCATTGGCACGGTGCGCGATGCCGCCAGCGGCATCTGCGCCGCAGGCACGCTGAGCGCGCAGTGGGATGCGCAGAACCAGCGGTTCCTCGTTGCGGGATCGATCAGCACGGCCACTGGCGGGCGCAAGCTGCGGGGCCGACTCGTCGGAGCCGATGGCGTGCCGACGGGCAACGTGCTGACGCTCGCCAGCTTCGCGACGGACCCTCAAGCCGACCTCGCGTACTCGACCGTGTCGAACCGATATCTGGCCGTCGTCTACGCAGGTGGGGTCGCGAAGGCCGTCATGCTCGACGCGGCGGGCGCCGCGATCGGCGGCGTCTCGCCGATCACGTTCGCAGGGAGTGCCGACCAGCGACCATCGGTCGCCTACGACGTCGTCGCCGACCAATTCGTGGTGGTCTGGGGCAACGCCGACGTCACCGCCCAGCGTGTCTCTGCAGCGACCGGGTCGCTGGTCGGTGGCCCGATCGCCATTGCCTCGCAAGACTGGACGGGTCGTCCGCGCGCGATCGGAAACCCTGTCACGGGCGAGGTGCTCGTCTCGTGGACGGGGACGACGGCCGCAGATGGCAACAACGCCATCCGCGCACGAGCGATTGCGTCGGGTGCGACCGTGCCGTCCGGCAATGGTCCCGTGCTGATCTCGGGCACCACGAGGACCGCGCTTCGGCCCGCACTCACCTTTGATGAGCACGAGTGCGCGTATCGCCTGGCTTTCACAGCGAAGCCGTATTCGACGCAGGCGGTCCGTCTGTACACCCGCGGTTTCCAGCCTGACTGGTGCAGTCGTGCGGCGCTCACGATCACCCGTGGCGGCGCCGGTGTCGGCACGGTCACGGGTGCTGGCGGCATCGACTGCGGTGGTGCATGCTCCGCGGTGGTCAATCGCACCACCGAGCATGCGCCTTCCGTGACGCTGACCGCGGTCAGTGCGTCGGGCTCGGTGTTCGATGGCTGGACGGGAGCGTGCTCGGGTTCCGCAACGACCTGTACGGTTGCGATGGATTCCGCCAAGGCCGTGGAGGCGCGTTTCTCGGTGGCGCCGTCGCCGGCACCGTCCCCTACACCGTCGCCTACACCGTCGCCCTTGTCCTCCGCTACGACGCCGCAGGCCGCGCCTGCGGCGGCCTCAAGCACGCCGTCGAACGTGGATGGGTCGACAATGCGCACCACCAGCGGAGGGTCGCGCCAGATCGGCAATGCGCTGTTCACGGTCTTCGAGGTGCCGGGGCCCGGTGTGATCACGCAGGTCGGGTACGTGCGTCACGGTGGTCGCCTGCTGCGGGCCTGTTCGTCGCGACTCAAGGTCGGGCGTGCTGGCAAGGTCTCGGTGCGCTGCGCACTTGAGCGCAGCGTCGTCCGCGCTGCGGCCCGGTCCGTGCGCGCGATCGTCCCGGTGCCGTTGGTCATTCGGACGACGTTCGTACCGGCAGGAGGAGGGACTCCCATCATCGTGCGGTCGACGGCAGTGGTGCATGCGACGCCCCTGCGCGCGTCGGACGTGACCGGCTGAGTACCTGCGGGGGGAGCGTGCCGACCACTCGGTACGCTCCTCCCATGGCACACGTCTTCCGCTTCTTCCTACCGCCTGGCGGCGCCGTCGCCGCAGGTGAGCGCGCGGAGCTCTCCCGCGACGATGCGCATCGCGTCCACAAGGTGCTGCGGCTCGAGGTGGGGGAGGCGATCGAGGTCGCCGACCGCACCGGCCGCGTGTTCGCGGCGACGATCGAGGCGCCGAAGCTCGGCACGGTCATCCTCGGTGATGCGCTGGCGGCCGCACCGCCGCTGACGCCGATCCGCGTGCTGCTCGCGCAGAGCGGTCCGCGCGCCGACGACGCGGTCGAGAAGCTCGTCGAGCTGGGCGTGGCCGAGATCGGCCCGCTGCTGGCCGCCGGTCGGCGCCGCGAGGCGCGCACCGATCGCTGGGAGCGCATCGCGGCCGGTGCGGCGGCGCAGGCCAAGCTGCCGACCATCCCGGCGATCCTCGAGCCGGTCGCGTACGCCGACGCGCTGGTGCCCGGGGCGATCGTGTGCTCGCATGAGGAACACGATGCGGCGCTGGCCGACGCGCTGGCGGCCGCGGGGCACCCGATCACGCTGCTGATCGGGCCGGAGGCCGGTTTCGGCACCGACGAGCTCGCAGCGGCACGTGTCGCCGGGTGCCCGATCGTCTCGCTGGGGCCAACCGTGCTGCGCACCGAGACCGCGGCGATTGTCGCCGCCGCGGTGGCACGCATGGTCGCTGCGACCTAGGTGCCGAGGCCGAACACATCAAGCCCGACCTGGTAGCCGCCCCAGCATAGGAAGTCGTCATCCGCGTCCCAGAAGTGGCAGAGGAACCCACCGCCATACCGTTGGAAGTGGCCGGCCGATGGAGGCCCCACGAAGTTGCCGCCACCTCCGTCGTACTCGGCGTACTCCCGTGCGGCGCTCGTGCGGTAGATCGCGAGGCCGAGGCGGATCTCCGCCTTCGTGGTGACGGACCTCCAACGGCCGTAGTCCCAGAAGCTGACCGCCTGTCGTCCTGTCAGAACGGTGCCGCCCGTCAGCGCCGAGGCATAGGCGCGGGATGTCGTGCTGACGCCGTACACAGAATCGGTCCAAGGGCTGACCTTCGCGTGATACACGTCGAACGTGCCGCCATCGGGGTCGTAGACGAGGGGCATTCGTCCTCGGAAGACCAGGGTGCGGCCGTCGTCCAGGTGATAGACGTGCCGGAAGCGGAAGGCGAGCCGAAATCGCTCGGCCTGATCGCAGACCAGCGTGATCTCGCCGTTCTCGATCCGGTGCCGACGGGAGTCGGTGGGCTCCGTCGGAATCCCGTTGCCCCAGCGAACCACGCCGGTGAAGCCCGTGTCGATGGTGGTGCACCCCGAGCGCGGAAGCGTGGTGCGCGCCGTGAAGGCGAATTCCGAGAAGCCGAAGTTGTCGGTGGTGAAGACGAGATCGGCTGCGGTTGCGCGAACCTCCAGATCGCCGATCACGGCGGGGTTGCGGGAAGGCCTGAGGCGGTTGTCGACGATGATCGTGCCGATCTCAGTCTGCATCGTGCCCTCGAGTCGGACGCTGCGCTCGGCGGTGGCGACCGTGACAGCGAGGGTGGGATACGTGATGCCGCCGAGGACGACGTCCTCACGTGTCGCCGTGCCGGCGAAGCCACCGTTGGCGACGTCGAGTGGGATGTCGAACGACGTTGTCCCGAGGGTGTAGTCGTGCAGGATCAGCGAGTCGGTGCGTTCCCCATCGGTGCGGCCGAAGGATCCGTCGATGTGGTCGAGGTCGATCGCAAGCGCGCTGGGCGGGGTGAAATCGCGGCTGCTATCCGGGACGATGTCAACGTGCCAGTCGCTACCGCTCGTCCAGGCGAGCTGGCCGACGAGGGCGGCGCCGCCGTGCGTGATCAGCTCGGCGGTCCCGGTGATGCCATCCC
>JBPCSK010000286.1:0-1835 GCA_051007275.1 Gaiellales bacterium
CGCGTGAGCCGCGTCGCCCCCGAGACCGAACGGGAAACCGTCGACCGCCTCGTCCAGCGGACCGTCTTCACGCCGGTCCGCGGGGCGGGCGCGGTCGCCGAGACCGTCGCCCGCCTCGGCGAGGCGATCGGTCTCGGTCTGCTCAAGCCCGGAGATCGACTCCCCTCCGAGATGCAGCTGGCCTCTGCGCTCGGGATCTCCGCGGTGTCGCTGCGCAGCGCCCTCGTGGTGCTGCGCAGCGCAGGCCTCATCGAGACGCGGCGGGGTCGCGGCGGCGGCACCTTCATCACCGAGGGCGCGGCGGAGGCACTGCTGCCTGAGGCCGAAGCGCCCGATGCGCAGGCGCTCGAGGATCTCGCGACCGAGCGCGCGGTGGTCGAGGGCGGTGCGGCGGCGCTGGCCGCGGAACGCGCGACGGCCGACCAGCGAGCGCTGCTCGAGTCGATCGTCGAGGGCATGATCGGCATGCAGCCGTTCGACGCCTGGTCGGAGCGCGACGCGTTGCTGCACCTCGTGATCGGCGACGCCTCGGGCTCGCCGCGGCTCGTCTCGCGCATCGCCGAGCTGCGCGCCGAGGCGTACCGCATCTCGCGCTTCCTGCCCACGACGGCCGAGGTGCTGGCAATCGCCGATCGCGAGCACGTCGAGATTGTCAAGGCGATCGCGGCCGGCAAGGCCACTCGGGCACGCACCCTGATGGAGGGACACGTGCGCGGTACGGCGCGCCTCCAGGCCGGCCTTGGCCGCATAGCCGACGAGAGGACCCCATGACCGACACGTATCGCGCCGTGGTGCTGCCCGCGTTCAACGCCGAGCTCGTGCTGGAGGAGCGCCCGTTTCCCACCGAGCTGATGGGGCCGGATGCCCAGTGGCTCAAGGTCGTCGCCGCCGGCGTCTGCCACTCCGATCTGCACGTCGTCGAGGGCCGCTGGCCCGGACTGCCCACACCGCTGGTGATGGGGCACGAGATCACGGTCGAGACGGCCGATGGTCTTGCGGTCGTCTATCCCCCCTGGGGCTGCGGCGCCTGTCGCTACTGCGACGCCACGGAGGAGCAGCTCTGCGACCACGTCAAGGAGGCCGGCCTCGTGCACGATGGTGGCTACGCCGAGTACGTGCAGGTGCCGCACCCGAAGTACCTCTTCCCAATCGGGGACCTCGACCCGGCCTTCGCCGCGACGTTCGGCTGCAGCTCGCTCACGCCCTACCGCGCCACGCGCAAGGCGCTCGACTGGATGCCCGCTGGGGCGAAGGTCGTGCTGATCGGCGCCGGTGGGCTCGGGCAGTTCGGGATCCAGTACCTGCGCGCCATGACCGACGCGCACCTGATCGTGGCCGACACCAGCGAGGCCAAGCGCGCCCGTGCGCTCGAGCTCGGCGCGCACGAGGTGTGCGACACCAGCGAGCTCGAGGGGCCGATGGACGTCGTCTACGACTACGTCGGTGCCGACGCCACGCTGGCGGTCGCGAACCGCATCATCCGCCGCGGCGGGCTGGTCGTGAACGTGGGCGCGTATGGCGGCAGCATTCCCTTCGGCTTCTCGCTGATCCCGCACGAGACCTGGTGGACGCAGTCGATGTGGGGCTCGCGCGAGGACCTCGCCGAGGTCATCCGGATCGCCCAGCGCGGCGACCTGCGCTACAGCCTCGAGCGGCTGCCGCTCGAGGCCGCCGCCGACGCGCACCGGCGCATCAAGGCCGGGGACGTCGACGGCCGACTCGTGCTGATACCGTGAATCCGTAGGCGGAAGGAGCCCCAGATGAAGGTCCACATCGTCATCGACCCCGAGACCTGCGTGGGGATCGGCAAGTGCGAGGAGATCGCCGAGGAGGCC
>JBPCSK010000287.1:0-10685 GCA_051007275.1 Gaiellales bacterium
TCCAGGAGGTCTCCGACGCCTTCCAGGCCGCGCACGAGCTCGGCATGGCGACGGTTCTCTGGTGCTACCTGCGCAACTCGGCGTTCTCGCCGAAGGACGGCGGCCCCGATTACCACACGGCAGCCGACCTGACGAGCCAGGCCAACCACCTCGGCGTCACGATCCAGGCCGACATCATCAAGCAGAAGGCGCCCGAGACGGCCGCCCCCGGCTTCCTCGACCTCAAGTTCGGCAAGACCGACAAGCGCGTCTACGAGAACCTGATGACGGATCACCCGATCGACATGACCCGCTATCAGGTCGCCGGCTGCTACATGGGCCGCTCCGGCCTGATCAACTCGGGCGGCGCGTCGGGCGACAACGACCTGCACGACGCGGTCTACACCGCCGTCGTCAACAAGCGCGCAGGCGGCATGGGCATGATCTCGGGCCGCAAGGCGTTCCAGCGACCGCGCAGCGAGGGCATCGCGCTCCTCAACGCGATCCAGGACGTCTACCTTTGCGACGACGTCACGATCGCCTAGAGGTTCTGCCCTTGGGCATGTGAGACGGCTGGCGGGCGCGCGACGTGCGTACGAATGACGTACGGCGCAGCCGGGCGTCAGAAGCGCGCACTGGGCACGTACGCCCGCAGCAGGTTCCAAGGAGGGCGTACGTGCCCAGTGCGCACGTCTGACGCCCGCGGCTGCGCCGCGTACGTCATGCGTACGCACTGCTCACGCCCGCCAAGCCGACGGGATATCACCTCGAGGTGGTCCCGTCGACATCAGTCCGGCACGAGCCGCGACAGCGGTCGCGCCAGCGCGAGCACCGCGAACGCGGCGATCAGCGCGATCACGCCGAGCAGCGCGAAGAACGCCTGCTGGCCGAGCTGGTCGTAGTACGTTGCGATGCGGCCGCCGATCGCATCCCCCACGCTCGTCGCGAGGAACCAGACGCCGAGCGTCTGCGAGACGCGATCCGGCGGCGACAGGCGCGTCGCAGCGGCCATGCCGACCGGGCTGAGCATCAGCTCGCCGACCGTCTGAATCGCGAAGACCGCGACGAGCCAGAGCGCCGCGACCCTGCCATCGATCGCGGCGTGGGCGGCGAAGACCATCACGAGCATCGAGACGGCGACGAGGAACAAGCCGCCGAAGAACTTGTACGGCGTGCCCGGCTGTCGACCGCGAGCGCCGAGCGCGGTCCAGATGATCGCCATCACCGGTGCGAGCGCGATGATGAGGAGCGGGTTGACGCTCTGGAACCAGCTCGACGGGAACGCCCATCCGAAGACGACGTTGCGCGTGTCCTCCTGCGCGAAGATCGCGACGGTCGAACCGGCCTGGTCGTAGACGAGCCAGAAGACGGCGGCTGCGATGAACAGCACGAGCAGGACCAGCACCTTGTTGCGGCTCTCCGCATTGCCCCGCTCGTCGCGCAGCGTGCGGGCGAACCAGGCGATCGGGATCAGGACGATCACGATGGTGATGAGCAGCTCGATTGCATCGGAAGACAGGTGGATCACGCGCAGGTCGAGCACCACCAGGAGCGCGGCGACGACGAGGGCGATCACGACGCCGATGCCGTAGCGTCGCCGCTCCGCGGGCAGCAGCGGGTTCTCCGGCGCGGCGCCGAACCCGAGCTCCCACGAGACCTGCTGGCCGAGGTAGCCGCAGACCAGCGGCGCGAGGAAGGCGCCGAGGTTGATGCCCATGTAGTAGATCGAGAAGCCCGCGTCGCGGAGGTCCGGCTTGTAGTCGTAGATCGCGCCGACCATCGCCGTCATGTTGGGCTTCAGCAGGCCGGTGCCGATGATGATCAGGGCGAGCGCTGGGAAGAGACCCGCGCCGCCGAAGATCGCCAGCACGACGTGGCCGCCGGCGATGATCGCTCCGCCGAGGAAGACGGTGCGGCGTGCGCCGAGCAGGCGATCGCCGATCCACCCGCCGGGCAGCGGCGTGAGGTAGACGAGCGCCACGTAGATGGCATAGATGCCGGCGGCCTTCGCGGCGCTGAACCCCATACCGCCGTCGCTCGTCGGCGTGATCATGAACAGGACGAGCAGCGCGCGCATGCCGTAGTACGAGAATCGCTCCCACATCTCCGTCATGAAGAGCGTCGCGAGCGCGCGCGGCTGGCCGACGAGCGTGCGGTCGAACGGGTTGTACGGGATCGCGCTCACTGCAGGCAGCCCTTCAGGTCACTGGCCGCGGAGAGGTCCGCCAGCGGATTCGTCTCGCTGCCGGCGCCGAGCACGATCGTGCGACGCGCGTCGGCGGTCCAGCAGTCGTCGGCACCGACGTCCACGGCGAGGCGGATCTGCACGACGGTGTTGCCGACGCCGAGCGATGCGAGACACTCGAGCGTGGGCCGCTCGCCGGTGCAGTCGACCGAGCGCAGCTCGACGAGGGGTGCGTCCGCGTCGAGCACGGCGGTGATCGAGTCCGCGAACGAGGTCTCGACGGGCGCGTTCGCGCCGTCGCCGTACGAGCCGCACGCGCCGATGAGCAGCGCGGCGATGAGGATGACGATCACGGCGAGCGCGCGGCGCATTCCGGGACAATAGCCGCCGGGGACCGCTGTTGACAGCCACGACGACCGCTAGGATGCGTCGGCACGCGACGACGAGGATCATCGATGGCTGACAGCAAGAAGACCCCGCCCCCGCCGAAGAAGGCGCCGCAGAAGAGCTCCGGTGGCTCGAAGCGCAGCCTCTGGACGATCATCGTGATCGCGGGCATCGCCGCCGTCGTCGTCGCCGGTGGGCTCATCTACCTGTCGCAGCGCAGCGGTGACACGAGCTCGAGCGGTTCGAGCGCGGCCGACGTCGAGGCGGGCAAGCTGAAGGACGTCAAGCAGGTCACCGAGTTCTTCGCGGGCATCCCGCAGAGCGGCAACACCCTCGGCGATGCCGCGGCACCCGTGACGATCACCGAGTTCGGCGATCTCCGCTGCCCCGTCTGCAAGCAGTTCGCGCTGGATACCGAGAACCAGATGATCGGGACGTTCGTCAAGCCCGGGAAGGCCAAGTTCGTCTACCGCATCTGGCCGATTCTCGGCCCCGACTCCGTCAACGCCACGCAGTGCGCGATCGCCGCGCAGCAGCAGAACAAGCTGTTCGAGTACCAGGACCTCTGGTACCACAACCAGCAGGACGAGAACATCGACTACGCGACGCCCGCGTTCTGCGACGGCATCGCGAAGGCGCTCGGCCTGAACATGGCCCAGTTCCAGAAGGACCGGCAGGACGAGGCGCTCTGGACGCCGGAGGTGCAGGACGTGCAGGTGATCGCCGCGCAGGAGAACTTCGGCGGCACGCCGTCCTTCATCGTCGAGGGCCCCAAGGGCAAGAAGGTCCTGACGGGCGCGCTGCCGGACATCGCGGCCATCACGGACGCCGTCAAGTCGGTGCAGTAGCCGCGTGGAGGGCCGCCCCGTCGAGACGGTCGCGGAGTCGCCGAGCGAGCTCTGGCGCCGGATCGGCGGTGCGCTCGGGTCGCTCGGCGGTGGGATCGTCGAGGGCGAGGTGCAGCAGGTCACGGTCGCCTCGTCGGGGCACCTGTACTTCACGCTCAGCGACGGCGAGGCGACGATCCGCTGCATCATGTGGCGCTCCGCTGCCGCCAACCTCGCGGACCCGCCCGTCCAGGGCCGGCTGATCCAGGCGCGCTACACCAAGATCGATCACTACGCCAAGAACGGCAGCGTCTCGCTGATCTGCAACGCGATCCGTTCCGCCGGCGAAGGCGAGCTGCTGCAGCGCGTGCTCGACGTGCGCGACCGGCTGCGCGCGGAGGGGCTCACCGACCCGGATGCGAAGCTGCCGCTGCCGCGCTTCCCGCGCCGAGTGGGGCTCGTCACAGGGCGTGATTCCGACGCCGAGGCAGACGTGGTTCGCGCGCTGCGCGATCGCTTTCCCCCCACGCGCATCACCGTCTGCCACTCGCTCGTGCAGGGCGTCGGTGCAGTGAATGACGTGATCGAGGCGCTGGCCACGGTGGCAGCCGTGCCCGATGTCGACGTGATCATCCTCGCGCGCGGCGGCGGCAGCGTCGAGGACCTCCTGCCGTTCTCCGACGAGGCGCTGTGCCGTGCGATCTCGGCGCTCGGCACGCCCGTCATCACCTCGATCGGGCACACGCGCCAGCGGCCGAACTGCGATGAGGTGGCAAGCGCCGCTGCCGAGGTGCCGGCGCGCGCCGCAGAGCACGCCGTGCCGAGCGCCGCGGAGCTGCTCGCCCACGTCGACCGCTGCACCAGCGATGCCTCCGGATACGCGGCGACGATCGTCGGCGCTGCCGCCAGCCGGGTCGAGCTCGCCGCGATGCGCCCGGCCGGACAGGCTGCGCTCGTGGCGCGCACCGGCCGCATCGATCTCGCTGGACAGGCCCTGCGTCACGCCGCAGAGCTCGCCACGGGAGCGCTGCGCGAGCGCATCGCGGAAGGTGCCGCCGCCCTGCAGAGCACGCTCGTGACATTGCCGCGCGCAGCGGCGCTCGACGTCCCGCGCGAGCGCCTGCACGCCGCGACTGCCGCAGCGAGGCACGCCCTCGCGCTGCGCGGTGCCGCGCTGACGGCCGCCGAGGACCTGATCCGGGCCCGCGATTGGCGCGAGCGCGGCTTCGCCCTCGTGCGCCTGCCCGACGGGACGCTGCTGCGGGATGCCGGGAGCGTCGCACCCGGCCAGTCTGTGGCGATCCAGCTGAAGGGCGCTACGCTCGACGCGACGATCGATGCAATCCACCCCGATCCGACGGAGGGCGACGCGTGAGCGAGCCGCAGAAGGTGTCGTTCGAGCACGGGCTCGAGCGGCTTGAGGAGATCGCCGAGAAGCTCGGCGAGGCCGAGCTGAGCGTCGAGGAGACGATCGCGCTGCTGCGTGAGGGCAAGGGTCTGGAGAAGGCGCTGCGCTCGTACCTGGAGACGGCCGAGAAGGATCTGCAGGAGATCGAGAAGGGCAAGGGCCTCACCGAGTTCGTGATCGAGCGCCCCGACCCCGCCTGACGCTGCTCCGCGGACGACCGGCTCTGGTCATGTGCGACGATGCATCCCGCATGGATCACGTCTCCCCCGAGCTCGCGCCCGACTGCCGCGCCACCCCCACATCGCGGCTGCTCGCTGAGCGAAACGAGCCCGGCGAGCACTTCCTGCGCTCGCATCACGGCGTTCCCCACATCGACGAGCGCGACTACGCGCTCGAGGTGACAGGTCTCGTCACGCGCCCGATCCGCTGGTCGCTCACCGACCTCCGCAAGCTGTCGCACACCACCGCGCACGTCACCCTCGAGTGCGCGGGACACCGCCGCACCGAGCTCGACCCGCCAGCGGCCGGCGTGCCCTGGGCACTCGGCGCGGTCGGCCACGCGCGCTGGGCCGGCGGACAGCTGACCGATCTGCTCAGCATCGTCCGCCCGCTGCCCGAGGCCACGCACATCGTCTTCCACGGCAGCGACCTCGGAGAGATCGAGGGGTACGACGCACCGCAGTCCTTCTCGCGCGCTGTGCCCCTCCATGATCCGGCGATCCGCGAGACGATCCTCGCGTGGGAGATGAACGGACGCCGCCTCGAACCCGAGCACGGGTATCCCGTTCGCGCCATCGTGCCGGGCTGGTACGCGGTGGCCTCGGTCAAGTGGCTCACGCGCATCGAGCTGATCGGCGGCGAGTTCGGCGGCTTCTACCAGGCCATCGACTATCGCCTGCGCGAGGAGGGCGAGCCGGAGCCGGGTCGCGAGCTGACACACATGCCGATCAGCTCGCTGATCACGAGCCCCGAGCCCTCGGGCGACATCCCGGCGGGTAGCGTGCGCCTCCGCGGCATCGCCTGGGGTGGCACCGGCGGCGTCGGCGGTGTCGACGTGCAGGTTGACGACGGCTCGTGGCTGCCGGCGCGCATCGATCCCGGACCGGGACGCCATGCCCCGACGGAGTTCTCCCTCGCGGTTGAGCTCGCGCCCGGCAAGCACATCGTTCGCTCGAAGGCACGCGACCGTGACGGCAACCGACAGCCCGACAAGGTCGCGTGGAACAGCCGTGGCTACGGCGTCAACGACGTCTACGTCGCCGAGCTGACCGTCTCCTAGCGGCTAGCGAGCACCCGGCGTCGTCGTGCTGAGCGACGCAGCGGCCACCGCCCGCTCGACGGCGACCGAGAGCTCGTCGCCCGCGGCAAGGCGCGCGGCAAGCGTGCCGCAGAGGCAGTCGCCTGCGCCCGTCGTATCGACGACCGTCACCTCCGGCGCCGGCACGGCGGTGACATCATCGCCGTCGAGCACGAGCGCCCCGGCCGCACCGAGCGTCACGATCACCGGCGCACCCGTCATCGCCTGCAGCACGCGGGCCGCGCGCTCCGGGTCGGGAATGCCGGTCAGGTCCGCCGCCTCATGCTCGTTGGGAATCAGGATCGGCGCCGCGTCAAGCAGGCGCTGCGGGATTGCTCGCGACGGTGCCGGATTGACGACAGCCCGCCAACCGCCAGCGCTGGCGGCCTCAGCTGCGGCGCAGAGCGCGCTATCCGGCGCCTCGAACGACAAGAGCAGCACGCCGGCCGCGCCCGCCAGCGAGGACGCCTCCAGCGCGATCTGCCGATTGGCACCGGGAGCGACCGCGATCTGATTGCGCCCCTCGTCGTCGACCATGATCAGCGCGATGCCGGTGGACGCGTCGGGACTGCGGCGCACGTGCGCGACGTCGATGCCGGCAGCGGTCAGCTCGTCAAGCGCCTCGCTGCCAATCGCATCCTGCCCAACGCAGCCGACCATGCGCACCGCGGCACCCGCCCGCGCCGCAGCAACCGCCTGATTGGCGCCCTTGCCGCCACCGTGCCGCTGGAACGTTCCGCCCGACACCGTCTCACCCTCGCGCGGCAGCCGGTCGACGCGCACCACCTCGTCGACGTTGATCGAGCCGACGACGACGACCGTGTCCATCGCGCCGTTAGACGGCGGTGGCGACGGAGGCGGCGAGGATCTCGTCGACGGTGCCAACGGTCGCGCCGTACATCGTCTCCATGTAGGCCAGCCCGGCAGCCTTGTCCTCGGGCGTGAAGGCCGAGATGCCGTCCTCGGCAAGCACGACGCGAAATCCGCTGATGAATGCGTCACCCGCGGTGTGCTGCACGCAGATGTGCGCGTGCTGCCCCACGAGGATGACCGTGTCGATGCCGGACTGGTTGAGATACATGTCCAGCCCCGTCTCGTGGAAGCCCGAGTACCAGCGCTTCGGGAACTGGAAGTCCCCGGGCTGCGGTGCGAGCTCGGGAATCACCGTGGCGCCGGGCGTGCCCGCCAGCGCATGCCGCCCCCAGAGCGCCTCCTCCATGTCACCAGGCAGGTGCGCGTCATTGGCGTAACAGACGGGCCAGCCACGCTCCCGGGCGCCAGCCAGCAGGCGGGCGATCGGCTCGATGCAGTCCTGCGACGGGGGATTGGCGAGTGCGCCGGTGACGAAGTCGACGAGCATGTCGGCGACGATCACTGCGGGGCGGTTGAGCGGCTCCATATGAGGGAAACGTAGCAATTCGGCGAAGGGATCCCGCGGCGTGCCACACCCGTAAGGTCGTGTGGCACGATGAGACCTGTTCCCGATTTGAGAGGACCTTCTATGGCCCTGCGCCGAGCATCCGCCCGACGTCTCCTGATCGCGATCGCCGCTCTTGCAGCGGTGCTCGTACTCCCCGCGCTCGCGAGCGCGAACAGCAAGCTCCAGGCCGGATTCCTGGACAACGACTACGCGGGGACGTACCCGACGGAGTTCTGGCAGGACGCGGTCACGCTCAAGGTCGGGTTCATGCGCTGGGACATGCAGTGGGGCGAGATGGCGGTGTCCAAGCCGGCCGATCCGCGCAATCCCGCCGATCCGGCGTATCACTTCGCGCAGACCGACCAGTTCGTGCTCAACGCGGCCGCCCACGGCCTGCAGGACAAGGTCATGTTCACGCTCTGGAAGACGCCGACCTGGGCGACCAAGGCGAAGTCGGCCAAGGCCACGCAGATGCCGAACCTGACGGACTGGAAGAACTTCGTCGCCGCCTGCGCCACGCGCTACTCCGGCACGTACGTGCCGCCGGGCAGCACCACGCCGCTGCCGCGCGTGACCGCCTGGGAGACCTGGAACGAGCCGAACGCGAGCTTCGCCTTCCAGCCGCAGAAGCAGAACGGCAAGTTTGTCTCGCCGGCGAACTATGTGAAGCTCCTCAATGCGCTCAAGTCCGAGGTCAACAAGGCGGTTGCCTTCAAGCCGACGTTCGTCGCCGGTGCGCTCTACAAGCAGGGCAGCCCGGGCAATCCGAGCCCGATCGACTTCATGAAGGGCATGAAGGCCGCCGGTGCGAAGTTCGACGTCCTGTCGATGCATCCGTATAACAACACGCCGCGTCTCGGTCTCAACGACGGCAAGGATCAGAGCAAGACTAACCCGCGCTTCATCGGCGTCGGCAATTTCGACACTTTCATCTCGCTCGCCAACCAGACCTTCGGGAAGAAGTACCCGATCTGGGTGACGGAGTTCGGCTGGGCCACCCCGGCTGCCGGCAAGACCCAGTACACCGTCTCGTTCGCGCAGCAGGCGCAGTTCGCGTACGACTCGATCCTGCGCTTCAAGCAGCTGCCCCAGGTCGAGCGGATGGCGTGGTTCCTCGTGCGCGACAACGTGCCGAAGCCCGGCGCGTGGTACACGACCGGCCTCGAGAAGTCGAACGGCGACCACAAGCCGTCGTTCAACTCGTGGGTCTCCGCGGCCGGCAAGCTCAAGAAGTCGTCGATCCACTAGCGCGTTGCGCAACTCCGGCCCCGCTGTCGACTGACGGCGGGGCCGGACGCCTCTCATGGCCCGCCGTCGTCCCTCTCTCCGCTCCCTCGTCGTCACCACCGCGCTCGCCGGTGCGCTTGCGCTGCCCGGCGCCGCAGCTGCCAAGAGCACGCTGCAGGTCGGCTTTCTCGACAACGCCTACGCCTCCACGGATTCCGCCGGGTATTGGAACGACGCGGTCAAGCTCCACGTCGGCTTCGCCCGCTGGGACATGCAGTGGGATCAGATCGCCGCCACGAGGCCGCGTGACGCGCGCAACCCTGCTGATCCCGCCTACTTCTGGGCCCTGACGGATCAGTTCGTGCTGCAGGCCGCCGCGCATGGGCTGCAGGATCGCGTGATGTTCACGCTCTGGAAGACGCCGAAGTGGGCTTCGTCCACCGGCTCCACGAAGGCCCGCGCCACGCAGATGCCGAAGCTGAAGGACTGGCGGGCGTTCGTCTTCGCCGTCGCGAAGCGCTACTCCGGCACGTACACGCCGCCCGGCGCCTCCTCCCCGCTTCCGCGCGTTACGGCGTACGAGACGTGGAACGAGCCGAACGCCTACTTCGCCTTCCGCCCCCAGTGGCAGCACGGCGTGCCCGTCTCGCCGCGCAACTACGCGCAGCTGCTGAAGGCCGTCCGCTACGAGGTCGGCCGCGCCGTGCCGTTCAAGCCCACGTTCGTCGCCGGCGCCATGTACAAGCAGGGCGGTCCGTCGAGCCTCACGCCCGTGCAGTTCATGCAGGGCCTCGCGAAGGCGAAGGCCAAGTTCGATGTCCTGTCGATGCACCCGTACAACCGCGTGCCGGCTCTGGGAATTCGTGACGGCGCCAACGAGAGCCGCACCAACCCCTACTCGATCAGCATCGGGAACTTCGAGAGCTTCATCAGCGTCGCCAACAGCATCTTCGGGCGTCGCTATCCGATCTGGATCACCGAGTACGGCCTGCAGACGCCGGCACATGGCGTCGTACGTGCCGCGACGTACAAGCAGCAGGCGACGTTCGTCCGTCAGTCGATCGCCAAGTTGAAGTCCCTGCCGCAGGTCGAGCGCGCCGCGTGGTTCCTGATCAAGGACGATCCGCCCCTGAACGGCCATTGGTACACGACGGGCCTGCGCACCTCCGCCGGCGACAAGAAACCGTCGTTCAACGCCTGGTCGCAGGCCGCCGCGAAGCTGAAGCGCTCGCCCATCAAGTAATCAATCTGGATCCGGATCCATTTTGGTTAGTCTCGTACCAATTTGGATCCGGATCCAAATTGGTCAATTTCATGCACATTTTTGGCGCGGACTGCGCTACGGCTTGTACTCGCGGAGCGCCGCGGACGCCAGCGTTCTGCGCACTCGCCTCTCGCCCACATCGAGTTCCCGGGCGATCACCTCAGGCGTCTTCCCGAATTCCGCCATTACACAAATGCGATGGTCGACGAGTTCGCGCTTCGTCATCGGCGGAGGCGCCAGAGGCGTATCCGCCAGCACCCATCGCTCGTAGTTGCGACTGTCGAAGAACCCCACCATTCGCAGCGCTGCCTTGATGTCGTACCAATCAGGAGGGGTGGCGCGTCCGGAGAGAAACCGATTCGTTGACCAATGCCAGGCGTTTGTATCGCTAACCATGCGAGCCTTCACGGGATTCAGCGGCACGTATCGCGCAGCTCGCCGCAGGTGTTGGGCGTCCTCGACAGGAAAGACCCGATACCGCCTCCCCATCGCGCAGCCCCGGCGGCCGTTCCGGTTGAGGTACCAGGCGAGCTTCCGGTGCGTGTGGCGAAGGCACTCCGAAAGCGCTTCCGGATCTGCCCGAACCAGCAGGTGGTAATGCGTAGTCATCAGGCATACGTGCCCGATCACCACACCAAATTCCAGAGAGCGAGTTCCGAATTCGTTCCAGAAGATTCGGTGCGCATCCGGG
>JBPCSK010000288.1:0-3101 GCA_051007275.1 Gaiellales bacterium
CCTCCTGAGCGGCGCGCATATCTTGTTGCGGCCCTCGTCGACGACTGAGTACGTGGCGAGTGCCCTGCATGCCGGCCTCAAGCTGGTCAACGGCAAGCTCGTGGCGACGAAGCCGGGCACGTACGCGGTGAAGATCAAGGTCAAGCGCGCGAACGGCACGTCCGTCACGCGCAAGATCAAGATCACCGTCAGGTAGTCCCGACGACGCACGCTCCCTCGAGGGCGAGTGCTCAGACCGGCACGACGGCGCGCACCTGCGCACCGCCGTTCGGCACCGACGCGATCGACCACTGCCCGGCGGTGGCCTCGTTGAGGACGGCGCTGCCGAGGCCGGGCTTGCCGTCGCCGAGGCCGCTGCCGTTGTCGGTGATCTCGACGATCAGCTGCTCGTCGTCGGCGACGATGTGGACCGTCGCCTCGGTGGCGGCGCCGTGGATCGAGGCGTTGGCGAGGCACTCCTGGATGACGGTGTCGATGCGCTGCAGGACCACGTCTGTCGTCGGCTCGCTCGGCAGCTTCCAGGTGATCGCGATCAGACCACGCCACTTCGCGTCGAATTGCTGCGCTAGCTCGACGAGGTCGATCGTTGGTGCGGGGTGGTCGTGACTGCCCACCTGAGCGATCGCGAAGCGGGCGTCGGCGATTGCGGCTTCGAGGGCCACGGTGTCGCCGCGGTTGACGGCGTCCTGGATCGAGTACGCCGAGGCGACGAGGCCGGCCTGCACGGTGCCGTGCAGGTAGAGCGCGAGCTCGCGGTGCATCTGCTCGGTCGCGGCCTCGAGGGCGAGGCGCTCGAACTCGGCCTCTTCGGCGTGGGTGCGCAGCGAGCGCAGGCGCGCATCTTGGGTGCGCAGAGCGGCTTGGGCCCAGCTGACGGCGATGGTCGCGACCACGACGAATGCGAGCGGCAGCAGTTGCTGCGCGGGTGACGTCGAAGGTGGCCGGACCACGAGCGACAGCGCGGGGACTGCGGCAACGGCGCCGACCATGAACACGAGCGCGATCAGACGAGCGCGCAGGTAGTGCGGAGCGGGCGCGTACCTGCGGACGGCGGCGCGGCCGAGCGGATAGAGCACGGCCATGGCCGCCAGCACCGCGAGCGCGGTGCCCAGCCAGGAGAACGCGCCGTAGTGCGCGGCGGCCGAGGGGACGACGACGGCAGCCCACAGCGCGTAGGGGAGGGCGATCGGCAGCGGTGCGGCGAGGCTCGCGCGTTCGATGTCGAGGAGCGTGCCGCGGCGCAGTCCCGGGTCGCGCTCCTGCCAGAGTCGGTGGCTCTCGGGGCGGATGTAGCCGGCGGCGGTGTCGAGCAAGGCGTCGGACAGGCCGGCGTCGGAGGCATCGATCGTGGCGGCGCGTTCGAGGTCGTTCAGCTGCTGCTCGAGGGCGTTCTGGATACGTGTGGTGATCACCGCGCGGGCGGCGTTGAGGGCGCCGACGGCGCGCAGGCGGGCAGCCTCGGCGTCGACCTCGAAGCGCATGAGCCGCACGCGCTCGGCGGCGTACCAGTCGGTCACGGCGACCAGGTAGGTGATCAGCACCGCCATCAGCACGCTGCTCGGGACGAAGTACAGCGTGGCGGAGACCCCGGCCGACCAACCGCCGCCGAGCGCGGCTCGGCTCTCGGGCACGGCGAGGGCGACGGCCACGCGCGCCGCACCGGAGACTGCGCCGAGCGCGATCAACCACGCAACGGGGACGGGTGCGGTGTGACGGCGGCGAAAAACCGTCAGACCCGCTCCGAGATACAGGACCGTGATCGTCAGCCAGCTTGCGAGCGCGATCACGATGATGGACTGCGCGGACAGGTCCAGCTGGGACTTCAGGCCGGCCGGAACGACAACCAGAAGCAGGGCGGAGAAGATCAGCCAGCCGCGGAGCGAGATCGCCCAGCGGCCGCCGAGCAGCTCGCGCGCGCTAGGACGGGAGCTTGTCGTGGGCACCCTTGCCCCCGGCGAGCTCGAAGTACGCACGCACGAGCAGCACGCGCGTATTGGTCGTCGAGTCGCCGGTGGAGCCGAGCGCCTGCGCGATCCGCTGGATCGACTTCTCCACGGTGCGCTCTGCGACGACGCGCTGCCGGGCGATCTCCGCGTTGGTGAGCCCCTGCGCGACGAGCCGCATCGTCTCGATCTGCCCGTCGGTCAGTTCGACCTCGGGCAGCGGCGGGAGCGCCTCGCCCTGGGCGTACGCAGCGCGACGAATGGCAGTGCGCAGCGTGTCCATTTCGCGGACCGACTGCTTGCGGACGTACTCGGTCCGGGCCGGGACCTGATCGAGCTTGGCGCCGACGAGGCGCGGATCCGCATACGAGGTGAGCAGCACGACGCCGATCTCGGGCTTCAGACGGCGCAGCACGTTGGCGACGACGATGCCGTTCGGGCTCTGCCCCTGACCGAGGTCGAGGTCGGTGACGAGCACGTCGAACGCGGTGGTCTGCGCGGCCGCGACGGCACTCGCCGCATCGGCGTACGCCCCGACGACCGTGATCGTCTCATCGGGCAGCATGGAGGCAAGCGCGAGCCGCATCAGGTCCTCATCCTCGATCAGGAGCACCCGGAGCATCGTGGAGGCAGTCTACGACCAACCGCGTGGACGGCGGGGGCGGGTAGTACGACACTTGTCCCGGATTGGGGGGCGGGTAGTACGACACGGGCGAGGTCGCGCCACGCGGCGCGCATAGCGTGATCCTATGCACCTCTCCCACGCGAGCACACAGGACGTCGAGACGACCTCCGGGAGCCCGCTCGCTCAGCGACGCCGCGCCTGGAGCACCTCGGTGATCGTGCTCGTGATCGTCGGCCTCATCGGACTGGCAGCAGCGCAGGCGCAGGCCGACCCGCTCTGGCGCGAGGCGACGCCGGCGGTCTTTGCCGCTGGTGTCCAGCATGCGCCGACGGCGGAGGCTCACTTCGCCGACGTATCGTGCGCGAGCGCCGGCAACTGCACCGCGGTCGGAGACTTCATCAACGCGGGCGGGTATCAGGAGGCGTTCGCGCAGATGCAGACCCACGGCGAATGGGGTGTGGCGAGTCGGAATCTCGTCGCAGACCCCTATCTCTACCGCTCCCGGCTCACGCACATCTCGTGCTCGAGCGCGG
>JBPCSK010000289.1:0-3940 GCA_051007275.1 Gaiellales bacterium
GACGATCGCGCCGACCAGCGCCGCGAGATAGACGTCGCCCCCCCCCATGCTCGCGCCGAGCAGCTCGAGCTGCTGCAGGGCAGGGAGGCCCTTCGGCGGCGCCGCGGCGGCGAGCGCCTGCGACACGGGCCCCACCTGCACCGTCAGCACCTGCCAGATGTCGACGATCGTGGCAACGAGGATGCCGACCACGAGCGCGCCGCGCGGCGCGATCCACCCGGTCAGGCGGCCGAGCGACACGCCGGCCAGCACGATGACCAGATCGCCGGCGAGCTGCGTCCAGCTGCTCGTCGGCAGGCGCCAGGCGGCGAGCCAGAGCAGCGGCGAGACGATCGCGAGCGGCAGCGCCCAGCGCCGCACGTGGAGCACCGCGAGCAGCGCGAGCGGCGGCACGGCGATCGCTGCGAGGTCGGTGACCGCCGCGACGGCGCCGGGAATGGCCCCGAGCGCGATCACTCCACCGCCGATGGCGATGAGCGGAAGCAGGCCGAGCAGCGGATGGCGTGGGATGCGCGGCAGGAGCGCCGGATCGCGCACGAGCGGGATCACCGCCGCCTGCAGGAGGACGAGCACCGCGTAGGGCCAGCCGTAGGGCATGCCCCACAGGGTAGGTGCGGGACGGCCCGGGATGGCCGTCCCTCCGTGCTCATCGGGGTACGCAGATTCGAACTGCGGACCTCTCCGTCCCGAACGGAGCGCGCTACCAGGCTGCGCCATACCCCGAGCGATCGGGAGTATGCCAGAACCCGGGCGTCCGTCCCGTCGCATGCGCGCGCCGTCCGGCGCGGACGAGCCCCCTTCCCGGTACCGTGTCCCTCGTGACGGATCCGATTCGCATCACCCCCATCGGCGGACTCGGCGAGGTCGGGCGAAACATGATGGTCGTCGAGCACGACGGCGTCCGCATCGTGATCGACTGCGGCATCGGCTTCCCGCACGGCGATGATCGCGGTCTCGGCGTCGACATCTTCCTGCCCGACGTGCGTGTCATGCGCGGCAGGCCCGTGGACGCGGTGCTCGTCACGCACGCCCACGACGACCACGTCGCGGCGCTCGCGCACCTGATCCGCACCGGCACGCCGATCGGCCGCATCGTGTCCCTGCCCTTCACGATCGCGATGGTCGAGGCCAAGCTGTCGGAGCACGATCTGCCGCTGCCGCCGCTCGTCACGGTCCAGCCGGGCGACATGGTCGAGATCGGCTCGATCACCGCCGAGTTCATCCGCGTCGCGCACTCGATCCCCGACCCCACGGCGATCGCGCTGCACACGAAGCTCGGCACGATCGTGCACACGGGCGACTACAAGCTCGACGCGACGGGCCAGGACGTGCGCCGTCAGGTCGACCGCAAGCGCCTCTCCGCCCTCGGCGACGCCGGCGTGCTGGCGATGCTCGGCGACTCCACGAACGCGCAGTTGCCGGGACGCACCCCGTCCGAGGCCACCACGATCGAACCACTCAACGACGTGATCGACGAGGCTCCCGGCCGCATCATCCTGACCAGCTTCTCCTCGCAGATCGATCGCATCGACCACGCCCTGCGTGCCGCCGACCGCACGCATCGCCAGGTGATGCTGCTGGGTCGCTCCATGCGCCGCAACGTGAAGATCGCCGAGCGCCTGCACGAGGTGATGCCGACGAACCTCCCGACGCTGTCGCGGCGCGACATCGCCGGCGTCAAGTCCATGGTCCTCTGCACCGGCTCGCAGGCGGAGGAGTTCGCCGTGCTGGGTCGCGCCTCGCGCGGCGAGCATCCCGACCTCCACATCGGCAACGGCGACACCGTCGTCTATGCCTCGCGGCCCGTCCCCGGCAACGAGGGCGCGGTCGAGGAGATGCAGAACATGCTGCGCATGCGCGGCGCCCGGGTCGTCACGCATCACGATGCCGCGATCCACGTCTCGGGCCATGCCCGTGCCGACGAGATCAGCGAGATGATCCGCATGCTGCGCCCGAACGTCGTGATTCCCGTGCACGGCGAGGATCCCATGCTGCGCGCGCAGGCCGAGCTCGCGATCGAGAACGGCGTCAAGGCCGACAACGTCCACGTCGGCCAGAACGGCGACGTGATCGAGGTCGACGCGTCGGGCGTGCGCCTCGTCGACCAGATCGAGTCGATGGCGATCCCCGCCGGCTCCGACGGCCTGCCGCTCGGGGCGGGAGAGCCGGGCTAGACCCCATGCGGCTCGTCGACCTCGTCAGCTGGCTGGACGAGACGCTCGACGCGCGCGCGTTCAAGGACTACGGGCCGAACGGCCTGCAGGTCATCGGGGCGGATGAGATCGCGCACCTGGCAACCGCGGTGTCGGTCTCGCTCGACGTGATCGAGCGCGCGATCGCAGACGGCGCCCAGGCGCTGCTCGTGCACCACGGCCTGTTCTGGCAGGGCGACGACCCCGTCATCGGCCCGCTCGAGCGTCGACGACTGCAGACCCTGTTCGCCGGCGACCTCTCGCTGATCGCCTACCACCTGCCGCTCGATGCGCACCCGACGCTCGGCAACAACGCGCGGCTGGCCGACCTGCTCGGGCTCGTCGAGCGCGCGCCCTTCGGCGAGCACGGCGGCGTCCTGCTCGGCGTGCAGGGCGCGCTGCCCACCCCCGTCCCGGCCGCCGACGTGGCCGCGGCGCTCGGCGCGCACCTCGGCTCCACGCCGCTCGTGCTGACGGGCGGAGACCACCCGGTGCGCACCATCGGCGTCGTCTCGGGCGGCGCGGCCAAGGACATCCGCCAGGCGGCTATGGGGGGCCTCGACGCGTTCATCACCGGCGAGCCGCGCGAGGACTCCGCCTACCTCGCCGCGGAGCTCGGCGTGCACCTGATCGCGGCCGGCCACAACGCGACGGAGACCGTCGGCGTGCAGGCGCTCGGTGCCGCGGCGGCCGAGCGCTTCGGCATCACGACGACGTTCCTCCCCGTCGTCAATCCCGTCTAGCCGCTACCCTCGCGGCAGCATGCAGGCGCAGCAGTCCTCCTCCGCTCTCTGGACGCGCAGCGGCGCGCTGTGGCGCGTGCTCGACCGTCCGCTCTTCGAGACGCGCGTGCGCGAGCTGGCCAACGCCATGCTTGAGCTCGAGCGCGCGCCGGAGAGCGTGCTGGCGCTCGAGCACGCCACGACGAGCGAGGCGCTCACCTTCGCCGTCGCCGCCCTCGAGGCGGGCATGACGGTGCGTCTCGGTACCGCGCAGCAGCCGCTCGCTGCCGCGCTCGTGGCAACACCCGTGCGCGCAGCGGCGCTCGCCCAGCAGGCGGGCATCGATCAGGTCGCCGTGCCGAGCGCCACCACGTCGGATGGCGGCCGCTCGCTCGAGCGCCTCGCCGCCCACGGTGTGCTGCAGGCCGCCCTGCATCCCGACGCGCTCGCTGAGCGTACGACGGAGCGTCGCGACGACCAGCTCGCCGTGATCGGCGTCGACGGCACGGGCTTCTCGCTGCAGCAGCTGCATGCCGCCATGCGCTCGCTGCAGCAGGTCCCCGACCTGCTGCGCCCCGATGAGCCGGTGCTGATCGGGGTGCCGCTCACCGACCCGTGGCTCGTCGCGCTCGCGCTCGCCGCGATCGAGGTGGGCGCACCCGTCGCGCTCGGCGAGCTGGGTGACGCGCCGATGATCCGTCCCGGCATCATCGTCGCCTCCGTCAGCGACGTCGCAGAGCTGCCTGAGCCGGGCGCCAGCGGGCCGCGCTTCCTGGCCGGGCTCGCGCGCCGTCTGGGACGCAACAGCACGGCGCCGCCGGCGCGCTGCCTGATCGTGCCGGACGGCTTCGTCGACGCGGAGCTGTGCGGCCAGCTGCACCTCAGCGGCACCGCCGTGCTGCACGCCATCGCCGATCCCCACCTGATCGTGCCGGCCGCACTCAACCAGCCGCACCGCCATCGCCTCGACGCCTATGGCCTGCCGCTGCCCGACCACACGGCGACGATCGAGGGCGAGCGCCTCAT